>JACQGJ010000053.1 GCA_016199605.1 Armatimonadota bacterium
GTTCATCACTTGGAGTCCGGACGCGGTCGCGAAATGCGAGGCCACGCTCATCCGCAGCGAGGAAAGGATCCGATCACTGTCCTTGACACTCGGGGCCTCGTAGAATACCAGGAGTTTTACGGGTGCAGCCGCAAGAAGAGCGGAGACAAGCATGAACACCGCTGTCCCCATGGAGAGGGTCGCTTTGCACCAGGACGTATGAGGTCTCGTCTGACTTTGCACTTGCTCGACCATTCCATCACCGCCAGAGGGGGTTGTTACTGACGAAGGTAGGAATCGCATAGTCGCACCGCCGTTTCGCAGAACTTGATACCTTCGTCCGCTTCTCTCACGCGGACGCCGGCTTCTTTTTGCTGCCGAAAGGATTGAAGCGCAGTCTGAAAGGCCGACTTGGCTTCAGAATACTTACGCTGACGCTGCAACTGTAAGCCGCGTCGCTCATGGGAAAGACCGGCACCAAGGCTTTCTCCGCTCGCCTCGGAAGTCGCTGTCTTGCCGGTGTCTCTGTCTTGCGAGGCCGGAACAGGACTCGTGCTCTCCCCTGGTTCTTCATGGTTAATCCTATAGTTGATTCTGGATTCACGAACTGGCAGTGGAGGGTTGACGTTTTCGGTGGGAGTAAACGGAGGATTCCGTGTGTCGTTACCTTGCTCACCTTGGTCCGCCACTTTGGTGTTGGAGTTCCGACGCGGCGTTGCTATCCATGAAGGGTCACCCAAGGGTGGCGGAGGGATGTTGGCAGCGGCCCTCCGCTGCGAATCCGTCCTCGTAACCGTGTTGCTGTCTGGCCGATCTGCAGGGCCCGTGGGGTTTTGTGCCGTAAGCGCCGGATTGGGGGGCGACGCAGTTGGCGGGTTGACAGCCGGGGACGAAGGAGTTGCCGTGTTCAGTGAAGTCCCTGCCGGAGTCTGCTCCGCGTGGGCACCGGCGTTCCGCTGTTCTTCCACTCGGGACAACCAATATGAGGCATCGGAGTCGTTAGGTGCTAACACCAGAGCTGACCGGAACTTCTGCTCGGCGGATACAACGTCTCCATGAGCGAGGGCTTCTCGACCCTCCTTGACATAGTTCGCCGCGGCGCCGGCAACGGGAGTCCCGGCCCCCCCTTCACTTGACAGGGCAGGAGGTGATACAGCGTAATTTATCAACAGGATGAAGAGAACGCTTACCATTGCCGCTGCCATGACGGGCATCGCCCGAAGGTAGCGGGAGGAAAGCCACAAGGGTGCATAGACGGGCGCCGCAGTGGACATCCTTGCGGGTGTAACCTTCTCGCCGCCCCCGTCTCTCCTCATCTGGTTTTTGAGACGTTGGAGGTTCTCACGGTCGATGGTACTGTCCGGGTTCAACTCGAGGACAAGCTCATATTGCGAAATCGCTTTTTCTTTCTCGCCCTGTCGCTCGTAGAGCGATCCAAGGAATGAGTGTCCGGAGACGCTGGCAGGATTCTCCACCAGGGCTTCCTTGCATGTCATGATGGCCCCAACGATGTCGCCTCTCTCGCTGAGATCAAAGGCGAGGTCCAGAAGCTTCTGAACTTTTGCCTGGTCGTAGACGCGGCTCGGAGCTTCGCCCGGAATGAGATAGTCCTCTTCAGCGATCGGCGTCGAAGCGCCCGGAAGGTCGAGCCGCGCGCCGCAGTGTCGACAGAAATGGCTGTTGATTGGATTGCGGTTGCCACACTTATTGCAGAACATGGTTGGCTCCTTACCATGAGCATACCAGGGAGGGCACGCACCTCAGGGCGGATCTCATTTCGAGCATTATCTTAACCGCCCGTCCTTCAAAGTTCAAGATCAGGGGCTAATTTTTGCACACTTCCGGCCCCAAGAGCGATGCAGAAAGGGAATCGGCGATGGACTCCGGCTGCCACCCACAGGCACACGCACGGCTTGCTTTGCTGTCCACAATAGACTCACCGGCACCCGCAAAAGTTCCCGACGGGCGAGAAACAACGACGGGTCTTCGCCGCGAAAGATCGTGGTATTGAGCAACGTCTTTCCGCGTTAAGGTGTGCGATAGGGAATGCGGAAGCCGGAAACGCCACGAGCTTCAGTGTCTCTCACGAGTAATCTTCCGAAGTTGTTGGAGGGTCTCTCCCAGCGCGTCGAGCTCTTTGCCATAGCGCTCCCAATCTCCGCCTTCTCTCGCCCGGAGGGAGTTTTGATAGTGCTTGGCCGCCCTGTCCACCAGGGATTGGGCCGAGCCACCAGACGAGGCAGGCACTCCTGCGGCACGCGGGGCGGCGGCGATATGGCCTGCTGCATCTGCAGGCTTGAGGGTGGCAGGAGCTATCGACAAGACCTTCTCAAGGGCGGACTCGAAGTTGCTTTCCATGACCACCTGGTCGCCTGAGACGACGATGACTCGTTTGAGCTCGGGGAGGCGCGTGGCTTCCGATTGCAGGTAAAGCGGCTGGACGTAGAAGACTGAATCCTCCACCGGAACCACCACGAAATTGCCCCACACAACCGTGGAACCGAGTTTGCCCCACAGCGAAAGGTTCTTGGATACCTCCTCGTTCTGGTTGACCAGGGCTTTGATCTGAGCCGGGCCGTACACGTTCTGGTTCTTTGGGAACGCGTAAAGGGTTAGATTCCCATATCCCGGAGAGTCACAGTTCGCTGTGAGCATGGACCGCATGTTGTCTCTGTTCTTGGGCGAGAAAGGCACTACCAGCATGAGTTGTGTTTGGTCACTGAGAGGGGGCCTCATGGTGACATAGAAAGGGCTCATGGGTATTTTCGCAGTCCCCAAGGGCCCTTTCTCGGCAGTTCGCGAAACTTCCCAGAGATCCTCGTCATTGAAGAACGTATCTATGTTGGTCATGTGGTAGCGTGAATAGACATCGGCTTGAACAGCGAAGAGCCCTTGAGGATAGCGAAGATGTCTCTGCAGGTCCGCCGGCATTTTGCTCAAGGGTTTGAACAGCGAGGGAAAAACCTTAGTGTAGGTCTCAAGGACCGAGTCGGCCCTGCCGATCGCCTGATCGGCTCGGTAGAAAGAAGTAGTTCCATCGTAGGCATCGATCACGACTTTCACCGAGTTCCGCAGGTAATTGCCAAGCGGCTCTGTTTGCTGCGAGTAAGGGAAATGTTGGGAAAGGGTGTAGGCGTCGATGATCCAGTAGAGTCGCCCCTGCGACACGACCAGGTAGGCGTCATCATCGTATCGAAGGAACGGCGCAATTGTGCGAGCACGCGCGATGATCTCCCGGTTAAAGATGATGCGGCTGTGCGAGGTGATGTATCTCGACACAACGATCTGCAAACTTGAGAAGCGCCACGCAAAGGCAAGCCTGCGGCCCAATCCCGATATGCGGACCCCTCCCCGCCCGCGGTAGGTGGACCACACCGGGGAATCCGCGTGAGGGTAGTCGAACTCCTTCGTGGTTGTGTTAACGATCGCGTAGGGCACTTCCACACTGCGTACAGGTTCGGGCGCCAGCGGGTTGAGTTGGAGGGGGTCGCTCTGCTGTGGTTGGGCTCCCCCAGGTCCGCCGGGTGGCTGCGCGCCGGGAACGGCGGGAGTCTGGACGGGGTTCATCTGAATCGGGGGCGGTGAACTGGGAATCCATTCGCCGAAGTAGATCTCCGGCCGAACAATTTTGAGAGCAAGCCCCCCCGCGACCTCCGGAGGGATATTCTTGACCAACAGCTCGGGCAACCCTTCTCGTGTCGACTGGTTCACAGGACTCATGCAAAAGCCGTAGCCGTGGGTGTATTTCAGATGATAGTTGATCCACGAGGTGGTCTGTAGTTTGTCGTAAGACAACTCACGAGCGGAAAGCATCACCTGTCTGGGTTCACCGTTCACCGCGTAGCGATCGATGTCCACGTCAAGAAAATTGTACTGAGGGCGGATCTCCTGCAATTGCCGATAGGTTTCGAGCACGCTCTTGTCCCAGATCCTGACGTTCTTAATGGTCGCCTGATTGCGCGTCACCATGTCTTCGCTCAAGGCAGTACGGGCAGGATGCCGGCTCTCCTGGATACGATCGAGATCGTAAGCAAAGCGGGTGAACTTGATGTTGGCGGCGAGGTACTTCCGTTCCCATCGGAGCTCATTGGCGGGTACCAGCATGTTCTGGAAAAGTGAAGGCACAATGCTTCCCACTACAAGGCTCAGTCCAAGGTAGCAACCGATCACGATTCCCACCGGCTTTGCCTGGCCTCGACGGCTGTACCCGAAGAGAGCGAGGGACATCAGGAAGGCCGCTACCATCATGATCCGCAACCCCGGTAACCGGAGCAGGACGTCCGTGTAGCTCGCACCCGTCAGCAGACTGTGGTCCGAGAAGAGCAAGCCCCATGCGGCAAGCTGGTACCCGGCAACCTTCAACAGGAGCAGGAGACCCAGGAGTGAACCCGTCAGGCGAACTGCCTGGGGATCGATGTAAAATCGCTCCCCCGAGAGCTGCAAGGCATCGTCGTAGACGAACAAGAGGAAGCTGACAATCAAGGCGAAGATGATTGCCGTCACGAGGAACTCATAGGTGTAGTTCCACCAGGGAAACTGAAACACGTAAAAGGAGGCATCCCGATGGAACACGGGTTCGACAAGGTTGAATGCGGTGGGATGTAACGATTTCAGATACCACGAGTAACGTCCACTCGCGATCAGACCGGCCACCAGGCTGACACCGAGGGATACGATGAAAATGACCTTCCCGAGGGAGCGGTCGATGGTCAGTTTGTCATCGAGCGGAATTAGTCGACCTGCGATCGGAGCCGGGACCTGCGTTCCCACCTTGCGAGCCCCACGGAGGGCCCAATAGAAGACCGCAAACCATGCTCCTCCAAACACGAGAAAGAGCCGCACGCGGGCGACCAGGATTGTGAGGAAGACCGACTTGTACCCAACTTCACCAAACCACAGCCAATCGGTGTATAGGAGAACGGCCTTCCCCAGGGAGACCGGGAGAACCAGAAACACAACGAAGAACAGTAAGAGCTTCCGAGGAGTAGACAAGCCTTGCGACCCCGCTCAACTGAAGAATTCCGAGGAGTTTCCTCGGCGTCAGGCGGAGGGATTCTACCATGCAGACAAGAACGGCAACAAGGGCCCTTTGCCATGCCGCTGTTGAGGAAGGCACCCCCCTCCATGCTGTCGGCCCCTGTTTTGCAGGCATAGCGCTCCACGGGGCCATGGATCCCTTCCCAGTATTCCGTGCAGGTGCAGCCTTTCTTTCCTGAAAGGGGAACCGTTGAGCTCAAAGCAGCCAACCGGCGACACCAGAGGAGCGCGGGCGGCACGGTTCTCCGGTGCGCGCCGTGGCCCTGATTGACGATCCGATGAGTGAGTTTTGATTGTCAGAACGACTTCCCCGGTGTAGAATCCATGCCGTGAAGAGATCTCACCGAATCTATGAGGGAGGTGTTCTCTATGCCGAGTCCTTTTCCTGGAATGGATCCGTATCTGGAAGACCCGCTACACTGGTCGGGCGTCCACCATCGGCTCATCACTGTCATTGCCCTCGAGTTGAATTCGTCCTTGCCCGACGCGTACGCCGCTGACATTGGCGAGCGACTCTACGTCGTCCAATCAGGCAGACCCATCTATCCGGATGTGTCCGTCTTTGAACAACCTCTCCTCCGAGAGCCAGTGGCCACCTACGAGGCGAACCGATCGGGGTTGAGCTATGATCACCCCGTAGTCCTGACAGTCACCTCCGATGAGATTCGTGAAGCGTTTGTTGAGATTCGCACTCTGGAACCAGACTCACGCGTGATTGCAGTTATTGAAGTCCTCAGCCCTTCCAACAAAGAAGCAGGCAATCCCGGAAGGGAGCTTCATCTGACCAAACAGCAGGAAGTCCTCAACAGTGACATCCACTTGATCGAGATAGACCTTCTGCGTGAGGGATCGCACACGGTTGCCGTTCCCTACGAGCGTCTCCGGAGACAAATGCGGTGGGATTACCTGGTTGCTTTGCACCGGGGAGCACAGAAAGTGTGGCAGTGGAAGTTCGAGGCCTGGGCAATCACACTTCGGCAACGCCTTCCACGGATTTGTGTGCCTCTGGCAAACGGCGATCCTGAGGTGGTTCTGGATCTGCAGTCCGTTTTCGACCGTTGCTACGATGAAGGCCCCTATCGCCGGAGGATCAACTACGGCTCCGATCCACCCACTCCCCTCATCGCAGAGGACATGGAGTGGGCCGACGCCTTGCTGAGAGAAAAAGGGCTGAGAGCGTGAGACTCTGTGGAACACCGAGTTGTCGGTTGGAGATCACGATTTGAGGAGTGCTGAATTGCATGGCTGGACCTTTTCCGGGAATGGATCCGTATCTGGAAGACCCCATCTTGTGGCGAGGCGTGCATCGGCGTCTGGCAACCAATATCGGCACCATGCTGAATTCCGTTCTTCCGGCGCGCTATGTGGCTGATGTCAATGAGCGCTTGTATGTCACGCAACCCGGGAGGGATATTTACCCGGATGTGTCAGTGGACGAACAATTCCTTGTGCGTGAACCAGTGGCAACTTACGACACGAAATCGCGCTCGTCGCCCTGCGACCCACCGTATGTCCTCGCTGTACGGCCGGACGAAATCCGAGAGGCTTATGTGGAAGTACTTTCTCTGAAACCTGAACGTCGTGTGGTGACAGTCATCGAAATCCTGAGTCCGAGCAACAAGACCACCGGAAGCGATGGACGAAAACTGTATCTCCAGAAACAGCAGGAAGTGCTTGCCAGCGAAGTCCATCTGATGGAGATCGACTTGCTGCACGGGGGGGAGCACACCATCGCAGTTCCTTACGAGAGATTGCGGGGAAGCCTGCAGTGGGATTATATTGTTTCCCTTCACCGCGGAGACGAGGGATGGAGATTTGGCAATTACGAAGTGTGGGCGATTCTGCTTCGGCAGACGTTGCCCCGCGCGAGTGTTCCTCCGGCAGACGGCGATCCGGATGTTGTTTTGGACCTCCAGGATGCTCTGGATCGTTGCTACGATGAGGGCGCGTACCACCGGCAGGTGAACTACCACTCCGACCCGCCTGTGACCTTGAGTCCTGAGGACCTCGAGTGGGCTATCTCACTCCTTAAGGGGAAGGGATTGCATGAGTAGTCTTCCGGCATCCTGCACAACTTCAGTCTTCGATTCTGAGTGAACCTATGAGAACCCTAATCTATCTTCCTCTCCACTGTCTCATCCTGTCGTCCCTGTGGTTTCAGCTCTGCTTCGCCGAGGGCGAGAAAGTCCTTTATGAGGAACACTTCCACTACAAAGATGGGAACCTCCCGCCGGGCTGGGAGGTTCTCGAAGGTTCGGCAAGAGTTGATCGCGGGCGACTTCACATCACCTCCGACCGGCAGAATCCGAGAGTGCAGTTGAACAAGTCCTTTGCCGGGGACCTGTCAATCAGCCTGAGGCTGACGAACGCTCCTGCCTGCCATTGGTCAGGGGCGGTGGCAAAGGGGATCTACTGGCTGACGGTGAATCATGAGTACTCGTCTCTCTTCCTTGACCGGCGTGGCGGACCGGTTCCTTCCGGTGTTGCTGCCGAAGCCGTTGGGAGGCAACTGGCGAAGCAGGATTCCTACGGGCTGTACCTCTGGGACGCGTATGATTCCGTGATGCGATTCGAGTGCCGCGGCGTCAAAGTGCGCGCCTATCTCGATGATCGGCTTTGCTTCGAAGCGGAGGACGTGGCAATGCCCACAGAAGGGCCGCTGATGCTTGTGGGCGGCTGGGGTACGAACGTCTACATGGATGATATCGTGGTCACAACTCTCACTCGCCCCTGGGCAGAACGGAGGGCTCTCAACCCCTCGAAACCGACGCTGCCGGAATTCAAGGCGACCCTGGATCGGACCGACGCGATCTACTATGACGGCGAGACCGCCCAACTCACGGTGACCTGGCGCAGCGGTGAAACGACTGAAGCAACCCTTCGCCCCACCCTCGTCGACTTGTATGAGAAGGAGATTGCTGGGCCGACGATCCGGGTGCCTGTCTCCGCTGGAACTGTGGCTCGGGCAGTTCTTCCTCTCAAAGCCCCTCGTCGAGGGATCTTCAAAGTCAGGCTCACTGCTGAGTTCAACGGGAAGTCTGCGGCACAAGGCGATGTGACAGGCTTCGCTGTGATCCTGAGAAGCTTGGGGGAGCGCCCCCCGATTCCGAGTTCGCCCTTCGGCGGTCACCCTCACTGGGAAGTCCCCGAGTTCCACTATGCCCTCGGGCGAAAGATGGGTATGAAGTGGGCGAGGAACCATGACGCTATCCAATACACCTGGTGGCCGCGGGTCCAACCCGAGCGTGACCAGTGGAGATGGGATGACGAGGATATCGCCCTGCTTCGCAGAAACAATCTGAACTTGCTCGGCGAATTCATGTGGACTCCCAAATGGGCAGCGAGGATGGGGGTCGATCCGGGCGCGGCAGCGATGCTGCCCCCTCAGAACATGGAGGATTTTGGCAATTATGTCTTCGAGACGGTGAAGCATTACCGGGGGGTTGTTGACTGCTGGGAGGTCTGGAACGAGCCCCACTACGCAGGCTTCTGGCGAGGTACCCCAGAGGAATATGCCGAGATGGTGAAGGTGGCCTACCAGGCGGCAAAACGAGCAAACCCCGAGGCGGTTATCTTGGGAGGTGGGGGAGTGGCGTTGATTTCGCCGACCCGCGGATGGACCGAGCGTGCCGTCAAAGCCGGGCTGCTTAACTATTGCGATGCCTACTCTTTCCACTACAGCTATGAAGGTCAGCCCTTTGATGGCTCCTTGCAGCGGTTCCGCGATGAAGTAAGCCACTTGCGGGCGCTCATGCGGCAGCACGGGGGCGAGAAGCCTCTCTGGAATACGGAAGCAACAGCTATGAGCACCAGCTTTCTCGATCAGTACCGGGTGGGGTTCGATGAGAGCGATGCCCATTACCACTTCCGCGAAGCGGCTTTCAAACTGGTGCGGATGTATGTCGTGGACCTGGCCGAGGGGGTCCGCAAGGTGTTCTACTACGACCTCCTGTGGCCGCGGCGAGACGCCTTCATCGAGGGTTTTCACAAGACGCCGGTGAGCGGTGGACTGCTTGAGCTGCACGGAGGTCTCAAACCTACGGCGGTTGCCTACGCAACCACGGCAGACCTTCTGGAGGGAGCCGCGTTCAGGCAGGTAGTGGACCTCGCGCCACACGCGTCTGCGTACGTCTTCACGCGTGGTCAAGAGAAAGTGGTCGTCTACTGGGTGAACTCCGGTCACAGACCAACGCTGAAGCGCATGACCCTCAGGGCCCGAGGCAAGTGGACGCTGTGTGATGTGATGAACAACCGAACCGTGATGAACCCAAACAAGGGCTTGATGAGGACGCCGTTGTCGAGAGAGCCGTTCTTCATGCTTGTGTCGGGGATTTCCACTTCAGATATCATCACCTCACTGAAGAAAGCAGTTGTGAAGTGAATCAGACGGGTGTTGAGAGGATTGTTAGGTCGTGTCTGGGCCCGTTGAGCATGTTATTCTTCGTCATTTCCGCGCGAGGCGAAGATCTGCGTCTGACTGATGAGTTCGCCGGCTACCGTGCCCGTTCCGACGGTTCCCCGACGTGGGTTTCGCAATATGGCACATGGGTGATGCGCAACGGACGGTGCGAGCAGGTCGATGCGTCCGCAGAGGGGGCATACCTCTTCCGTCCCGATACACAGTTGGCGGACCTGGATTTCTCCGTCCGTTTCCTCGCCAAGTCCGGCGGTGTAGGTGTGCGCGCGCCGGGGATGGTCTTCCGAGCCGTCTCCAATATGGATTGCTACTACGTCCACTACGACACCAGGAACTCGCAGGTGCTTCTCGTCCTGCAGACGGAGATGAAAGAGTGGACTGAGCTTGCCCGGGTGCGCGGTGTGAAGATTGCACAGAACCAATGGCACGTCGGGCGTGTGATCGGGAGGGGTCCGCAGATTGAGGTGTACCTGGATGGGAGCCTGGTTGCCACGGCGACCGATAGCACTTTTCCCGCTGGAGCTATCGGACTTCGGGCGGGGCAGGGCGTTGTGTGGTTTGATGGTTTGAAGGTCGAAGGAACCAAACCGGTGGAAGGAGTGAAATGGATGTCAAAGATTGATCAGAAAGACGAAAGCAAGACCAAACGACTGCTGCGAGTGAGGGACAAGGTCGCCGTATCGGGTGGCGGTTACTTCCCGGTGCTCGTGAAGCTACACGACGGCAGCCTGGGAGCGGTCGCCCGCGGCGGGGCTCCACACGTTGGCAAAAAAGGAAGACTCGACTGGATCCACTCCCGGGACGGGGGCAGGACATGGTCGAAGCCAAAGGTTGTCGTCGACAGCGAGTGGGACGACCGCAACCCGGCAGCGGGGGTGATGCCCGATGGCTCGATTGTTGTGTCGTATGCGGAGGCCAGCACCTACAACGACAAGGGACAGTTCGACATGAGCGTTGGGAAGTACGAGATGTTCTACGTCCGCTCAGAGGACAAGGGCAAGACCTGGTCGCTGAAGATTCCGCTGTGTCCCGACCTTTTCGGCTATGGCTCTCCCTACGGTCGAATCATTGTTCAGCGTGACGGTACGGCTTTGATGCCGCTCTACCTCTGGCCGCAGAAGACGGAAGGGATGACGGGGTCCGTCACAAAGCGACAGCCGAACGGTGCCGGGATCATTCGTTCGAGGGACAACGGCCACACCTGGGGGGACTGGACTGAAATAGCGGCAGACCACAACGAGACCAGCCTCGAGGAATTGGAGGACGGAGGGCTGATCGCGTCGATGCGGACCGTGGCTGGAGCCGTATCCGTGTCCAAGTCGTCCGACAGCGGACGTGTGTGGACAAAGCCGCGCCTCATCACGAAACCGGGACAACACCCACCCGATCTCTGCCGGCTGCGAAGCGGTGCGCTGCTCATGGTGTTCGGCTGTCGTTTGGAGCCGAAAGGCGTGCAAGCGATCCTCAGCGACGACGGAGGCAAGACCTGGTCCTTCGACAACCGAGTCTTCCTTGCCTGGAAGTGTCTCAATGGCGACTGCGGATATCCCAGTGTGGTTCAGGCAAAGGACGGAACAGTGGTTGTCATGTACTATGCCGTCGGAACGGCCGATTCGCCAGAGGAGCAGGCGCGATGTGTGCGGCTCAACGAGAGGCGATTGCGATAAGAAAAGCCTCATGTTAAAGCATGAGGCTAACCTCCAAGCAAGCTAAAGCAAGCTGAGA
>JACQGJ010000687.1 GCA_016199605.1 Armatimonadota bacterium
CCGCATCAGGACAATGCCTACTTCCGAGTATCACCCGCCGATCATGTTATCACTTGCTGGTGCGCCTTGGATGACGCTACGGTGGAAAACGGATGCATGTTCTACATCCCCGGCTCTCATCGACTCGGCCTGGTCGATCACAAGGCCGTGGAAAACACGCCTCATCTCATTCCGCCCGAGTTTCAGGAAGACAAAGCGGTAGCCGTCCCGATCAGAACCGGTGGTTGCATCTTCCACCATTCACTTGTCCTGCACAAATCTCCTCCCAATCGCACTGCTTCCTGGCGGAGAGCTTTCGTCTGTCACTACGTTCGGTCCGACGCCGAAATGCCAGCGTTGGGGCAGCCCACCGAGTCGCTTCTCGAGGTAAGGTAGCAGGAGATCCATATCCCAATGACTCCTTCGCAGCAGAAGCAGTTCTTTGATGAGAACGGGTACCTCGTGGTCAAGGACCTCCTTGATCCGGACGACTTGGTTGAGTTGCGCTCCATGGCGGACAAAGTCCTGGACGGTGAGTTGAGGCCGGAGGGGCGAGATGGAACCTCGCCTCGCGAGGATTTCATGATCCAGTGGGAACCTGGGGTGAAAGACGAGCCGTGTCTGCCGCGGCGACAGAAGATCCGCGTGGTATTTCACCTTTGTCATACGCACCCTTCCTTCTGGAAACACGCCACGCGGTCCGAAATCCTCGATGTCGTGGAGAACCTTCTCGGCCCGGATATCAAGCTCTACACCGATCAAATGTTCGTTAAGCCGGCGCGGCATGGCAGCGAAGTGCCGTTTCATCAGGATTCGGGCTACTGGACGCCCTTGGACCCGCCTAATCTCCTGAGTTGCTGGTTAGCTCTCGACGAGGCGACCGTGGAGAATGGTTGTGTTCATGTTCTCCCCGGCACGCACAAGCAGTTGCTCCCCCATCATGCTTTTGAGGGACCCCAGTCTTGGGGACTGTTGCCCCACGAGCTCGACACCTCGGTGGAGGTGCCAGTGGAGCTACCAGCACGCGGTGCGATGTTTCACCATTCGTGCCTTGTTCACCGGAGTTTCGCCAACCGGAGTGGTCGAGGGCGCCGCGGTCTGGTGTCCATCTACCTGCCCTCGACGCTGCGCTTTGTTCGGCCATGGAACTTTGAATATGGCTGGAAACTGCTGCGAGGCAAAGAATTCCCAGGTTGTGTCTGAAGTCGAAGATAAGGACGGGGTGCCATGGAATTGAAGCAAACCTCCGCCAGGCGAGCCATCGACCGCATCCAGAATGGAGACACCATCCTATGTTCCGGCTTCGTCGGTTGCGGTCATCCCGAAGAGTTGACCTCGAACCTCGAAAAACGCTTCCTTGAAACCGGCACCCCCCGTGACCTTACGATCCTCTACGCTGCCGGGCAGGGCGACGGCAAGGAGCGGGGCATCAACCACCTCGGTCATGAAGGGCTGGTGAAGCGGGTGATCGGGGGACACTGGAATCTTGCTCCGCGGATGGGACGCCTGGCCGTAGAAGGGAAGATTGAGGCCTACTGCTTTCCGCAGGGGGTCATCACTCATCTCTACCGAGACATTGCCGCTGGGAAACCTGGGACGATTACTCACGTCGGGTTGGGCACTTTCGTGGACCCGAGGATCTCCGGCGGGAAGCTGAATGATCGGACGACTGAGGATCTCGTCGAAATCGTAAGCCTGGGCGGGAGAGAATGGCTTTGGTACAAAGCACTCAGGATCGACTGGGCGTTCCTCCGTGGCACAACGGCTGACGCGCGTGGCAACATAACGATGGAAAGAGAAGCCGTGGTTCTCGAAAGCCTCGCCGCTGCTCAGGCGGCGCGGAACTGCGGTGGACGCGTGATCGCTCAAGTTGAGCGGACGGTCGCGGGCACACCGTTCCACTGCCGCGAGGTCCGCGTGCCCGGCATCCTGGTTGACCATGTCGTGGTCGCCTCGCCGGGCAATCATTGGCAGACCTTTGCGGAAGAGTACAATCCAGCCTATTCCGGCGAGCAGCGTGTAGAACCGTCCGAGTTGCCCCCCATGCCTCTGGACGAACGCAAGATCATCGCTCGCCGCGCCCTGATGGAACTTACCGGCCCGGCCATCGTGAACCTCGGGATCGGGATGCCAGAGGGGATTGCCCAGGTTGCCGCTGAGGAGGGAGTCAGCGATCGCCTGAATCTCACGGTTGAGTCCGGGCCTATCGGAGGGGTACCGGCGGGAGGGCTGAGTTTCGGCGCTTCAGCTAATCCCGAGGCGGTCGTGGACCAGCCGGCGCAGTTCGATTTTTATGACGGTGGAGGAATCGACATCGCTTTCCTGGGCATGGCACAGGTGGACGAGCAGGGAAACGTCAATGTGAGCAAGTTTGGGCCTCGCATTGCCGGGGCAGGTGGCTTTATTAACATCAGCCAGAACGCAAAGACTGTGGTGTTCTGCGGAACGCTCACGGCCGGAGATCTGCGGGTCGAGACCATCGGTGGCGAACTCAGAATCGCCAACGAAGGAAAACACCGGAAATTCGTCAAACAGGTGGAGCACGTTACTTTCAGCGGAGTGGAAGCAACTCGACGGGACCAACAGGTGATCTACATCACCGAGCGAGCAACCTTTAGATTGATTGACGGGAAAGTGACCCTCCTTGAGATCGCGCCCGGAATAGGGGTCAGAGATGTGGTCGCTCAGATGGAATTCCCACCGATCCTCCGCGAACCTGGGGAAATGGACCGCCGACTGTTCTGCGAATCGAGGATGGGTCTGGTCTGATCTGGAGTCAGGCGTTTCCCCCATCTACCTCAACCCTCACGCACTTGTAGCCCTCAGATTCATAGCTTTTCTGGAGCAGGTTGAACTCTTCGTCGGTTTGGTAGATACCGACGATGGCCCCGCCGGAACCTGAGAACTTGGCGGGGTGTCCCAAGTCGCGGGCGATCTGGATCATGCGAAGGTTATCTGCTCCAAGGGCGGTCTCGCCGATAACCTTTCTTCTCAGATCGAAGTTGGCGTTCATCAACTCACCGAGACGTCGTGTTTCGCCTCCTTCAATCGCTCCTCTGGCGTCATCGGCAAGCCCCGCCCAGGATTCGATCGCCTTAAGCACTTCAGGATCGCCTGATTCATACCGGAACCGGAGATTACTGAGAATCCTGCCAGACTCGCTCGACCCCGGATAGGAGGAACTCCCATTGTCTGAGTAGGCGAGAAACAGAGGGGGCAGTCTCCTGGAATCCATCCTGAGGTAGTCGCCGTAATGCTGTCGCTCCATCAACTCTCGGTTGAAGTCCATGAACACCGTGCCGCCGTAGACCTGAATCACACGGTCCTGCAGTCCGGCGGTGATCTCCAATTCTTGTCGCTCAACGCTCAGGATGATGTTGGGCTGAACTGGCAACGGAATGTGTGACTCCGTGATGCTGTAGAACTCCATCAAACAATGAAACAATGCCACGATGATTGCGCTCGATCCGCCGAGGCCCACCTGACGCGGGATATCTGTGTCGTAGGAAAGCGTGAAGTTCCTCTGGGGCAGGTCCAGGCCGCGGAGATCACAGTACTCCTTGAATTTCTTGCAGGTAGCGAACAAGAGTCGGATTCCGCCATAGTACCCGTCACGTTTGGCAATCTCCTGCAGTTGGTGGAGGCTCTCAAACTCTGTGGGGTCGTGCTGGGGATTCGGGGTGATCTGTAGCGTTGGACTTTCCCATAGGGTGACTTCTGCCGAGAAGTTCCTGATGCAGCAGGAGATTGTCTTCCCGAAGTATCCATCCGACGGGTTGCCTATCAGACCAATGCGCGCATAAGCTCTGCTCCG
>JACQGJ010000688.1 GCA_016199605.1 Armatimonadota bacterium
CACGTCAGTCAGGATTTGCCCGTTCGTCTTGCCGCCCTTCGCAATATCACGGGCGCCCGCCATGGCCCCGGCGTCCGCCGCATTCTGCATACGGCGCCGCTGCTGGTAGGCGTTGCTCCCATCGATTGCCAATCCTGCAAACAGAAGAGTCACGATCAGGCTAAAGGCGATGACAACCAACGTCTGCCCACGGCTTGTTACGCATCGGTTCAACTGAGCCAACATCTTAGATCCCCCTCCCAACACGTCATCAATCACTCAATGTGCATGGTTGAGTTGCCGCGCATCGTGTAGGCATGAAGAAACGGCACGATGGACTCGTACAAGTAAGAGACGGTCACACGCACCCGGCTGCCACGGTTGGTGTCGCCGTCGGGATAAGAGACATCAATCGTTAGCTTGCTCGAGTTCAAACCCGTGATGAAGCCTTTCGCCCTCGCAGTGATGTTATTCGGATCCGCGCCATCGCTGGAGGTCACGACGGTTGGATGCAGAATCCCGTAGCGACCACCCTCCCTGGCCGCATTCTGTAGCAGACTCGATGTATAGTATGCCCTGCCGTATTCCATCGTCCCCATAATGATGAGCATGAGCACCGGCAGGACCAGGGCGAACTCCACCAGTTCCTGTCCGCGTTTCTTCCCTGGTGCCAGTGGCTGCGTGAGGTTCCTTTTCATGCCTTGATGCCCCCGCTATCCAGGTAGCACTACCATCGTGGACCGTGCTCGCAACGTTTGGTTCCCGACTCCCAGGATGCTACCGAGGAAAGGCTTCCAAGTATAGGAGACGGTCACTTCGACCGGATTCCCCGCAGTGGGAACGGTGGGAGAAACGGCGGTCGAGACAGAGTTGATGTTACCCCCCACCAGTTCATCGCTGACCCGTGTAGTGATCCCCGGAGTATCATCTGGGTTGGAGGCTGCGTAACGCGCGCCCTCCATGGCCGCGTTGGTCAGTGAAACTCTAAGGGAGTATCCGCGACCAAAATCAATGATCCCTGCCAGAATGAGGGCAAGAAAAGGCAAAGCCACCGCGAACTCGACGGCCGCGTTCCCACGCGGGCGATGGTTATTCATCGAACGCTCCCCTCCCTCTCCTGGTTTATGTGGTTACCACCACCGGAAGGCATTGTAACACGGATTTCTGAGCTAATCCATAACCGATAGGATCGACGTAAATGACTGAGAAAAAACGAGGCGGCAGAATCTAAACTCGACCTCTGCCGCCTCCACGAATCCTCTGACTTCCTGACTTCAGTGTACCACGAGGACTAACTTCCTGAGACGACACTCACCCGAGGCGTCACAAAGATGACCATCTCGGTTTCCTGCCGCTGGAAGCTGCGACTGGTAAACAACTCTCCCAAGATGGGAATTTTCGACAGCCCGGGAATCGTGGTGAGTGATTTGGTGATCTTATGATCGATCAGGCCGCCGATGATCAAGGTTTCGCCATCCTTGACCAGGACCTCTGTCTGGGCAGACTTCGTGGAGAAGGCTGGGACCGCTGTGCCCGCAACGAAGACGGCGGGCCGCGTCTCATCGACTCCGCTGACTTCCGTCTTCAACACCATGTTGACATCCTTGTCTCCCGACACGGTCGGCTTCACGTTGAGTTGAATGCCGAAGTCCTTGAATTCCACGGATTGTGTGTTTCCATTCGCACTGGTAGTGACAAGGGGCAGCGGAATTTCGCCGCCCACTTTGAAGTCAGCCTGCTTTCCGCTCAAGACTGTCGTGCTGGGAGCTGACAGGATCTTTGCCTGTTTCCGAGTCTGAAGAAGCTTCAAGGTTGAAGCGATGCCTCCGTCTGTGGAACCGAAGGCCCCGCGCAAGCCGTCGCTGTTGGCATGGGCCTCGACTGCGGCCTTGAGCGAGATGTAGCCTCCCCCACCGCCAAACACATCGGCAGGCGCAAACCCCAGGTCTTTGACTTTGTTCAACCCGATCTCCACGATCATCACGTCGATTCTCACTTGGCGCGTCTTCGTCACTTCGATCAGCGACTCGACGTTATTGGAGAACCCCTGGGCCGTTTTCACCGCGCGGTCCGCCTCAGCCTGGGAAGCAGCGGTGCCCTTGAGGATCAACTTGTCCTCCGTGCCTTGAACGGTTATTCCAGCAACTCCGATTGCGTCCTGAACGGTCTTCACTTTCGCTTCGGTAACCACCCGTTTCTCCTCAGGAGTCGTCAGAAGGTTGTCGACGGTTTTGTTGGACAGGGCGGCAAGAGTCCCGGCGCGGTCCTTCGCCGCCACATTCGGGACTTCTCCCTCGAGAATGATGCGGTCCCGAACCGTTCTCACCTGCACCGACGCGACACCAATCATGGACTTGATTTCCTCGAGGGTCGGTGGCGGTTCGGGCGGGGTCGGAGTCGGCTCGGGCTGTTTCTCGACTTCGACGAAGTTCAGAACCTGCGGAACATAGAGGATCGCAATTCGTTCCGCCTGCTCCTTCTGTGCGTCGTCTTTGACTGTGCCTTTGAGGACCGCGGATTCACCGACGACTCGGACCTCGACGGCCGGATTGCCAATCGCCTCTTTGATTTCTTTCGCGGTCTTCGGTCGCTCCGTGCCTGCCCCCTCTCCGACAGTCACCAGGTCGATGATCTTCTCGGCATAGAGACCGGCGATGGCTTTGGCGCGAGCGGATTGCTCCTGGTTGTCGACATCCCCGTCCAACACGACAGCCTCACCAAGCATGCGTACACGCACGCGGGGCAGATCGATCGACCGTTCGACTTCGGAGGCGGTGTTGGTCATCCGGTCCACAACACGCACCTCATAGGTTCGAATGCCTGAAACATCCCAGAGCACAAGGTTTGTCACGCCGCGGCTTTTGCCGTTGACCAGGACCGACCGGGAGGAAAGAACCACCAAGTCGGCAACCTCAGGATCGGCGATGGCCACGCTTTTTATGCCGCTCGTCAGGACCGTGGCAAACATGCCTACCTGTACCGTAATCCTACGGAAACGGGGCCTGGCAACCTTTGCCATGGCACTGGCCGCTCCGCTCTTGGATCGTTTCGAAGCAGTTCGGGGCGCTTTGGCGATCTCGGTCCCGGTGTCAATCTTGAGGTTGGGTTTGGGATCCGGGCCGATGATCATCAGGTTCTGCCGGTCTCCGCGCATGGGAGTGCTCGACGGACGGTTCGCAATCAGACCTTTCGCCTCTCCACGGGCGGTCAAAGACTCCCGCAAGACACTAAGGATATCACCTCTCGAAGGCTTACTCGCTATGGGCGCCAACCCGACCGGTCGGGCCGAGGTAAGCACGGGACGAGAAAATAGCGCAAGGGTTCGCTCAATCCAAACATGTCTGCGGCCAACTGGAGTGGACGGGTGAGCCGACCGTTGTGCGTATGGGTGAAACCTGGGCTTCCCCAGCGCAACGCCCCGCAAGCGGAGCGGTCTATCCTGGGTGTCAGCGGATTGAGCGACCAGAATTGGTCGTCTTGCAGGTCTCATCCGGGTCACGGCTGGAAGTTCAGTCTTCTTCCTTTCCAGTGATGGCTTGGGACTGTGGGGACTACGTTCCTTCGCTCCCGGTAGAGGGGCACGGAAGAGCAGGGGAGTGTCAATGACCATGAGGCGCCTGGAAGTTGGCGCCTTCGTAAGCGAGGGATCCATGGCCAGAGATTGTCTGCCGAGCGAAGGGATTTTCTTTGGAGTTGAAGCCCTCCCGGGGTCCTTCGAATGCGCGCGACGCTCCCCAAAGGAACCTGTCGTTCCCAAACCTCCGACGAGCAGAGCGACAAACAGGCACGATCCTACAACAACCACTTTCGAGTTTCTCAAACTGCACACCTCCTGTTATTGCCGTGAAAAGTCCAACATCCTCAGGCGGGGTTAATTTTGACAACGCCGCAAGCCCAACCCTAATGACAAGCGCCTCTCGACGGCTCTCAAGAACTGTGCCACCGCAGGAGTCTTCGGGAAGAACACTCGGCAACGATTTGTTAGATGAGACGTCGTGGACCGCTGTCCCTGCCAGCCATGATCGGAAAAGCTACGGTACAATCGCCCGTAAGTATAACAAAGGAAGGGGTAAAGTCAAGAAAAGAATTTGAATTTCTTCTTCTTTTCCTCCCGGATCTCCACCTGTTCTTCTCCGCTCAAGAGCCGAGCCAGTTGGAGGATGTCCTGAGAGATCTCGGAAGCAGGATGGCTCACAACCAGAGGTACGCCGATGTTGATCGAGTTTGGCGCCAACTTGCTGTCGTTCGCGACGATGGCGGCAATCTCCGTTTGCAGGCTTTTACGCACGTCCTCTTCCTGGATCATGTCTCGGCGGTCGGCACGGTTCAGGATTACCTTGACATGGCTGCGCACGTTCTCGGGAATGCTATCGAGAAAGGTGCGAGTGTTGCGCAGGACGAGCAGGTCCCACGAAGATGTGACCACCAGAATCTGGTGGGCAAGGTCCAAAATCTTCAGATCCTCGGCATGCAACAGGAGGGGGAGATCAACGATCACGCAGTCCCGCGTTTCCTTGAGCATTTCAATAACGCCCACGGCGTACTCGGATTTGATGAGCTCGAGGGAGTGGCCCGAATAGCGAATCGAGGCGGTAAGGAACGAGACGCCGCTTTTGTGGTTCATCACACAGCTTTCCAGCATGGAAGCATCAATCTCGTCATTCATGGAGAGGAGATCGATCACTCCCACTTTGGGAGTCAAGCTCATCAGCACGCCTGCGTCACCGGATTCCAGTCCGAGCAGCACCACTTTCTTGCCCATCTGTGACAGAGCGATTGCGAGGTTCACCGCAAGGGTTGTCTTCCCGACTCCCCCTTTACCGCTGGTGATGGCAATGACTTCACTCTTTCTTGTCTCCTGGGGTGGGACGCTTCGGGCGGCTTGCTTCTGGCGCTGGATTTCGGCTACATCACAAATCGCCTGAAATGCCGACGCGCCGTCGACGGGCTTGATCAGATATTCCTCCGCCCCTGCCAACATGGCACGCCGAAGGAAATCCGGTTGCTCGTTTCTTGAGATGATGATGACGGACGTTTCCGGATGTTGAATCGAAATCGTCTTGGTGACTGCAAAGGCATCGACAGATTCCGAGTCGGCGTCGAGAATCAGGATCTTGGGCTGGTATTCGGTGACCCCGGATAGAATGTGGTCACTGACAAAGGAAACGTCGGCGTGCTCCACGGGCCGCCCATCGGGCAATGAACCGGCAATCCCGAAATCTTCCGTCTCGGGAGCGCGGCCCACTAATACTCGGTATGCTTCTGCCATAGGCATCGTACCAACCTCACCTCAGTGAGGGCGAAGTGTAGCCGTTCGTAAGTATGTTCCGGGAATGTCATTGCGAACGGAGTGAAGCAATGACAACTCGGAAGGCATTTGTGAAACGAACTACTAAGCGTATCCAAGCGCTCTAAGGAAGGCCTCCAGGACATTCGGATCCAAGGTTCGCCCCGACTCCTCCTGCAACCGGTGAATCGCGCCGTGGACGACGGACAAGGGGCGCCGGTAGGCGCGAGGTTGAATCATGGCACAGAATCGGTGCGCAACGTTCAGGATTCGGGCACCCACGGGAATCCCGTCTCCCACCAGACCCTCAGGAGTGCCTGTGCCGTCATAGGATTCACAGTGGTACCGGACAAGGGGCGCCACGTTTTTCAAGGCCTCCACGTGCTCGACCATCATTGCCCCAACCGACGGATACTCGCGAATCGAGTTCATCTCCTCTTCCGTTAGAGGCGGCGGTTTACTGAGGAGGTCATCCGGGATGGAAATCCGTCCGATGTCATGGAGGAACCCCGCCAGCTCGATGGCCTCGACCTCCCGCTCCGGCAAAATCATCTGCCGAGCCGTGAGACCGGCGTAATAGGCCACCGCTCGTGAGTGGCCGCGCGCGTGGGGATTCCGGGAATCAATGGCATCCGCAAAGCTCTCGACCATCTGCCGGTAGGAGATACAGACTTTCTCGAAGGTCTGCGCGTTCTCGATGAAGGCCAGCGCCTGCGTAGACAAAGCCGCCAAAGAGGCAACAGAAGTCGGGTGCACAATCAGATCAGTGGTATCCACGCGGCCGATACAGATGAGTGCAACGATCTGCTCGAACTTCATCAGTGGAAAGCAGAGAGCGACCCCGGCCCGTTCCCACCCGTCTCCTCCGCCTCGGAGCTCATTCTCGAGCCGCCGGAGGGCTTCTCTCTCCGGGGACTCAGGAGGAAGCTGGGAAATAACAATCGGCTCGTTCCAGTGCAGGAGCGGCGCCAGCGCGTCCGGGCGAATGCGCACAGCGACCGGAGGCATACGAATCCCGGAGGAAGCTTCCAGCTTGAAGTAGTCTGGAAACTCCGGGTCCGTCACCAGCAAAAACCCATGATCCATTCCGGCGAGACTGACGAAGCTTTGCAGGATCGCCTGAGAAAGAGACTCCAGTTCGAGAACCGGGGTAAGCTGCTGACACCACTGCTGAAGAATCGCGACTTCTGCCATCACTAAACTCCTGCCCGTTGGATTGCCGAAAGCTCCTGACGCTGCGAGCATTATACAGTCGCCGGAAGAGGCGAGTCAACCCCAGGCAAACCGGTCTCCGCGTCGCTCTGCACTGCTAAAGAGATCGGTGAAACACCATTTCCCACGTACCATAGCAGGGCCGGAAATCTCCACGGATCATCGAATCCGCCCCTGCTGGTCGCCGCAGAGCCGAGGGGCGAGGTTTACAAACTTCCGCGCATTCGATAGAATGCCCAAACGTCGTCGAACCGGAGGTAAAGGTGAAAGAGAACTCTATCAAGAAGAAACTCGCGGCGGGGAAGCCCTCAATTGGCCTTTGGCACTCGCTGTGCTCTCCCCTGGCCGCTGAGTATATGGCACACGTGGGCTGGGATTGGATGGTGGTTGACACCGAGCACAGTCCGGTCGGATTCGAGACGATGGTTCACTGCTTTCAAGCCATCACGACGACCGACACCCTCCCCATGGCGCGAGTCGCAGGAAATGACCCGATCCTCATCAAACGATTGCTGGATGCGGGCGCTATGGGCTTGGTGATCCCCATGGTGAATTCCCGGGCAGAAGCTCTTCAAGCGGCCGAAGCCTGTCGTTTTCCTCCGGAGGGGCGTCGCTCCCTCGGCGGGGGTCGAGCACTGATTTACGGCAGCGACTATTTCCAGAGGGCCAACGACGAGATTCTGGTGGTCGTGCAGATCGAGCACATCGATGCCGTCCGCGCCGCACGAGATATCCTCTCGGTGGAGGGGATCGATGCCTGCTTCGTAGGTCCGAACGACCTGGCCGGTTCCATGGGCATCACACCTGCCACTACTCCCGTGCATCCGGATCATGCGGCTGCCATCATGGAAGTGCTGGCTGCCGCTCGCGAAGTGGGTAAACCCGCGGGAATCCATTGCGCTGACGCCGAGCAGGTCAACTTGCGAATCGATCAGGGCTTCCAGTTCATCGCCTGTGCCAACGACGCCGCCATGATGCGCGCCGCAGCAACGGAGGCCTGGAAGAAAATTCGGTCCCATATCGAGACTAAGACCAAGCCCACGTAACAGGCCGGTATCTATTGATCCGGATCAGAAAGGAGAACCTTCCACCATGTCACAATGCCTCTTCTGCGATTTCGTCAACAAGGTCCTCTCAGTGGAACCGGTTTACGAGGATGACCAGTGCATCGCCCTCCACGACATCAACCCCCAGGCACCCCTCCACGTCCTCGTAATCCCGAAACGGCACCTGACCAACGTTCTTGAGGTTGGGGAGGCAGAGGAGACCCTTGCCGGTCATCTCCTTCGTGTGGCCGCAGAGATCGCAAAGCTGAAAGGAATCGCCGAAGGCGGATTCCGTCTCACCTTCAACGTGAACCGCGACGGCGGGCAATCAATCGACCACCTTCACCTCCACCTGCTGGGCGGTCGGCAGATGAACTGGCCCCCAGGGTAGTTTCGTGCCCAGGAACACTCGGTCGTGGTCCGCTGTTCGTGGAATGGAGCTATGACGTAAACCCTCCGCATCACCAAGGGAAGCGACGACCGCATGAGTGCAGCACGTATTTCCTTGTGCATCTTTTCCCTGAGCAGGTATACTTGCCGAAATCCAATCTGAACGGCAGGTCCTCTTTCGTGCGACGATCCTCTCTGGCGGCTCTTCTGGCGTGTTCCCTCCTCCTCGCCGGTCTTCTGTGTTTCCTCTCCAGCGCTTCTGCCGACCGGCGGTTCGACTTCGACACCGACTTGCAGGGATGGACGCCCTCCAACTTCGAGCAGGTGGAGGTCAAAGGCGGAGTGGTGGCCGGAAAGTCGAAGTTCGATTGCCAGTTGCTCTCCCCGATCCTCAATGCCAACGCGGCCGATTACACCGAGCTGGTCTTCAGAGCCAAGTCGAATGTCGCAGGCGGTGGTGAGGTTTTCTTCAGCCACCCCAACGACGGCATCAGTGATAAGCGAGAGATCGTCCACAACCTGATCGGCGATAACCAGTTCCACGTCTACCACGTCAACCTCGCTTCCCATCCCGAATGGAAAGGCACAATCGCCCAGATTCGTCTCGACCTGCTCAATCCAGCGGGCGCAGAGGTGATGCTGGACTTTGTCCTCCTGAAGAAGAAGCCGACCGATCCGCAGTTCACCTTTGACAATGAGGGTGATCTGGAAGGCTGGATGCCCGACAACTTCGAGAAGGTCGAGGTCAAAGGCGGCGCGCTGGTTGGACGCACAAAGTACGATTGCATGATTGTCTCTCCCCCTCTCAGCATTGCGGCGAAGGAATATCCCGAACTGATCTTCCGTGCCCGGTCGAGTCTGTCCGGCGGCGGCGAGCTTTTCTTCCGCCATCCCGAGGACACCATCAGCGAAGACCGCCAGATCCAGCACGCCCTGATTGGGGACGGAGAGTTCCATATCTACCGGGTCAACCTTGCCGCGCATCCTCAGTGGAAAGGCGACATCGCTCAGATCCGTCTCGACCTGCTCAATCCCGCGGGCGCAGACGTCGCGCTGGATTTCATCGCGCTCAAACGAGTGCCCGGCGAGATCCTTTACAACGGCGGAGCGGAGCTGGTCGAGGGCGGCACCCCCGTTCAGTGGACGGCGAAGGGGAGTGGCGCGACAGTCGTTGACGAATCGCCACATTCAGGCGATCGAGCCTTGCGTGTCGTCTGCAAGACTGCTGGAGACTCGGCATGGATTCCTGAGTCGGTTGACCTTTCCTTCCTCGGTCGCTTTGAGGTCACTGGCTTCACGCGGGGGGCAACCGCTCCACGCGTCCAGATCGAATTCACGACGCTTGGTGGTGATTCGCTGAAAAGCGATGCAGTCACCCAAGACCTCCTCGCACCCGACAAGGACTGGCAGCCTTTCCGAGTGGAGTTCAACTGTCCTCGTCGCGCGGCGTGGGCGAAGGTGAGTCTCACGAACTCCAACGCGGGGCAGGTGGACTTCGACGATGTGAATGTCCGGCAGTTGGGGCGCGGCTCCATCGTGGCCGACAGCAACGCGATGCCTTCCTGGAATGCGGCATGGATCTGGCACCCGAACACTCTGAAGGACGACAACACAACCGCCTGTTTTCGCAAGTCCTTCAACATTGCTGCGGTGGCTCGCGTCAAGACTGCGAGGATTCAGATTACGGCGGACGACCATTTTCGGCTCTATGCAAACGGTCGTGAGATCGCGCACACCTTCGGAGTGAATGACGCCTGGAGGAAACCCCTCGCGCTGGACCTCAAGCCTTTCCTCAAAGATGGAAAGAACCTGCTCGCAGTCGAGGCAAGGGACGAGTCCTCCGCGCAAGGCCTGCTCGCCGAAGCAACGCTGGTGTTTGATGATGAAGCGGTGACCGAGATCCTGACCGGCGGCGACTGGCAGGCGAGTAATGCGAAGGATGAAGGATGGAACACCAAACCGGATTCCACAGGCGACTGGGTATCCGCTGCTGTTATTGCTCATCCCCCCTCCGGGCCGTGGGGCATGGTTCCCTATGAGTTCCTCGGAGGCGGCGCCACGCTCAAGGCGGAGAACTTCAAGGCGAGCATTGATAAGAACCACGTCCGAATTACAGCAGCGATCATCCCTGCATTTGCCGTCCGCCGCGAGGTGCGAGTCGAGGCCCTGTTCAGTCGTGACGGGAAAGTTGTCGGGCGACGGTGGATACCGGATTTCCGAATTCCTGTTGGCGCAACAGTAGAAAACTCTGTGCCGCTGAACGCCGATCTTCCATTGCCTTACGGGGTGAGCAGCGGACCGCTGACGGTGACGCTGACCCTCTTTGGTGGGCAATGGCAGGGGACCGAGCCGAAGACTTCTCTCACTGTTACCGCCCCTGCGCTTCCGCAGGGCTTCGCCGCAGCGAAGGTCATTCCCGGCGTGGCAGGACCTCAACTCATCGTGAATGGCAAGCCGATCAACCCGACGCAGACGTGGTTCATCACCGCCGATGAGTTGCACGCGCGCAACGCCAGCCTGGCCGGGGTGAAGATCTGGTCGGTGGAAGTGGACGACATGGGATGGAAGGCGCCGGACAAGTATGACTACTCCGCGATAGACGCCAAACTGCGGGCGCTGCTCGATGTTGATCCCGACGTCTGGTTCATCATCACCTACGATCTCTCGACACGTTTCCAGCCGTGGTGGATCGAAGCTCATCCCGAAGCG
>JACQGJ010000689.1 GCA_016199605.1 Armatimonadota bacterium
ATCAAGGAGCTAATCTATGTATGAGATCGGAACCAGCACTCACGCCATCGCCGGTTTTGGTGAACCGGGCAAGCCGTTTCGTCACGCGTTAGCGGAAATTGCGGAGTGTGGCTTCAGCCACTTCCTGTTGCTCACCTCGGAAGGCGGTCCGCCCGTGGACGAATCGGGAGAGGCTCCGGGCGCGTTGATCAACCTCCGGGGAAGCGACCTGAAGGCCGTGAGGTGCGCTATCGCGTCTCATGGGCTACGGGTCGGTGCGATCTATCCCGGCTTCGGACTGGACTATTCAAAAGGAGGCATGACGAGCACGATCGAGGGGCTGAAGGTCTATCGGGATCTCGCCTGGGAGTTGGGCTGTCACGTCATGGTGCATTCCGTCAGCAGCTTCGGCAAGGCACGTGCGCCTCTCGAAGAGAAGAAAGACGCGATTGAGCGCGTGGCTGAGGTGATGGACGCTGTCGCCTCCGATGAGCCCGGAGCCGTCTTCAAGATGGCGGTGGACATTCACTACTCGGGAATTGTCGAGACGGTGGCGGACAGCGAGTACCTGCTGTTGTGCGCGAAGGAGCGAAACGCCGGGCTGTGCCTCAACATGGGACATGCGACCACGTTGGGGGAGGAAGGATGGACGCTGCTGGAACGGTTTCCGGAGCGGATTCATGTTCTTGCCTGGAAAGATCACCTGGTCGGCCCCGACCTCGAAAGGCCGGTGGTCAGTTGCGAGTTGGGAAAGGGGAAGACACCCTTTCGCAAGTACGTTGACGCGTATCGCCGGGTATCGTGCAATGCTCTGCATCTCATCACCTTCGAGGACGTTGCCTTTGAGGAGAAGAAAGAAGCTTTGAGGAGGAGCCGTGAGTATCTCTTGCGATTGCTTGAAAGTCAGTAGACGTTGCGCCCTGGCTGGGCTTATCACCTTCGTGTCCCTGGGCCGCGCCCTTAGCGCTCCGGCGCCCGGGCAAGGGAAGAGCATCCCACTTCCGAACCCCAGCTTTGAGAAGGCAGGACAAGGCAGCATCGCCAATTTCACCACGGCGGGGTTTGACGCGCCGGAGGGGGACTCCTTGCTGGGCCCCCCTGATGGATGGGTCGTGTACCAATGGGGGAGTCCCGGGGAGGCTCGGTTCAGTGTTGGTGTGGAGAAAGGCATGGCTCACACCGGGCTTTCCTCTCTGCAACTTCGGAACACCGACGCCTCGGCCCGGGGTGGGGTTTACACCCACGCCAATCTGGCTGCCGGAACCTACGAGCTATCCGTTTGGGCGCGCGCGGCAGAGGGGAAGACCGGGAGACTCGCGGTGTACCTCGCCTCCGCCTACTCACGGCCCTACAGAGTCAAGGACCAATGGACACGTATCGCCTTCACCAATACGGTCGGCAAAGCGACTGAAAGGGCGGAGATCAATCTTCAGAATGCCTCGGGATTGGCGGACAGCGTTCTCTGGGTCGACGACGTTGAGTTACGCCCAGTGGCTACCGTCAAGTTTGAGACGACGCCGGACCGGCGCAAGAGCCGTCCGCGCACCTTGCTTTTCAGCCCCATGAACGTCAACTATCTCCGCGATACTGCGAAGGATTGGGCCGCCCGCGGCTTCCGCGGCTTTCTCTTCGACGGTGTTATGGCCAGTTGGCCGTCGGAAGTCTGGTCCGTGGATGGGGACCCAAAAACACGCGACGAGAAGGACGTTCTGCTGAGGGAAGTGCGGGCCTGCAACGACGAGTGCCGTCGCTATGGAATCGACTCCAACTTCGTCAAGGTCGCCTTCTATGACGAGCTGCCCGATTGGTTCGACGAGGCTGCGTGGACGAAGCTGACCGAGAATTTCCGGCAAGGAGCGCGGTTCGCGAAGTTGAGCGGATGCGTGGGGATTGCCCTTGATACCGAGTACAAAGCGCACCAGTTCGACCCGGGATGGGAGGGGTACAAGCAACTCCCGCACGACGTGAAGGAGTTGAAAGCCAAAGTGCGCGAGCGCTGGCGCGCCGTCGTGGCGGCAATGCTCAAGGAATATCCCAACATGGTCCTTCTCACCTTGCCGGAAGGGATGATCTACTATGGCGAGCTCTACTTCGACCTCTTCACCGGCATGTTACAGGCCTGTGCCGAGGCGAAAGCCCCCGGCGGCCTGCACGTCATGACCGAAGGCACCTACCACATCACCAGCGCTTCAGCTCTCTCATTATTCCCGGAGACCGTCAGCTCGATCATTAAGGAGGATTGCGCCAAGCCCTTGGTTGACTACTGGCGGAAGAGGTGTTCAGTGGTCATGGGCGTCTGGCCGCTGGGTTACTACCGATCGATCGTCGGCGCCAGCGGAAAGTTCCTCGGATACGGAGGGAAGACGGAGGTCTTTGGTGACAAGGTCATCGGATCCTACTCAGACAAGAGCGAGTGGTTTCCCGTTTCCGAGTTCAGAGAACAGATGTCCGGGGTCAACAGCTTCTGTCCCAGGTACAACTGGATTTACAGCCACGGCGCCGTCTTCTGGCAGTGGACTGACGGTCAGTTGGCAAAATATCAGCAAGGCAAACACCAATCGGCCAGCAACTCGACACTTCCCACGGTCCCAAACCTGAACGAGTACTTCGACATCATTGCACATCCGATGCGGGTCCAGAAGGTGGCGACAAAGGCCGTGTCCAGGTGACCCAGGCCCATCGGAACCGATTGGGGCAGACAAACTGAGACTCCCCTCCCCCCTCCTCCCGGCCAGGTTCCTCGAACGCCCCAACCGCTTCCTGGCGAT
>JACQGJ010000690.1 GCA_016199605.1 Armatimonadota bacterium
CTTCCATGCCGATCACGAAGGCGTCGACGGGAACCGACAACTGGTACCGGATTGCCGAACGGGCGTCATCGCCCAGTTTGCCCTGCCCCATCACTTTCATGCCGTAGGTTCCCTTGCCCTCGCCTTGCAGGCGCCGGATCACGGGGACCACTTTGTCCGGTTCGTCATCCATTTCAATCCCACGAGGATTGATGCGGACGAGCACCACGTCGACCCACGGCTCCTCTGCCGCAGTACACAGAGCACCGAAGCTGTGGTTGGAGCAACCTACGGCACGGACTATACCCTTTTCCTTGGCTTTATTCAAGACCTCCATGGCGGGTCGCATGGAGACATTCCACTGGTTGTCCGTCATGCAGTGGAGCAGGACGAGGTCGAGATAGTCGGTGTCCAGTTCCAGGCGGAAACGGTCGAGGTCAGACTCCATCTTGTCGGCCGTTCCGGAAACTGTCTTGGTCGTCACGACGACCTTCTCGCGCGGCAGGCGCTTCAACGCTTCACGCACGTGGGGATGGCTTCCATAGGCGTCCGCGGTGTCAATGAAGGTGATGCCTCGTTCATGTGCGTATACGAGCAAGTCGGCCAACCCGGTCACCCCGAGAAGACGAGTTTGCCTGCTGGACCCGCTCAAACCATCCGTGCCCGTGCCGATCGCCAGTTGCGATACCTCGATCCCGGTTTGCCCCAACATCACCCGAGGGATTCCCAAAAGATCTTCCTCCTGAACCTTGTGTGCGAAGAGGTAACTTTTTTCGTCTCCCACACCTTACGGATTTGTATTATAATCGCCCACGGTGGTAAGGTCGATCACAAAATTCGAGGAGGCGTAGAAATTGCGAATCGCAAGTGATGTAACTCAACTGGTCGGGAACACCCCCCTGGTTCGTCTGAATCGAGTCACGGAGGGTTGCGCTGCTGAGGTGGCGGCGAAGCTGGAGTTCTTTAATCCGCTGGGATCTGTCAAAGATCGCATCGGTGTCAGTATGATCGAGGAGGCGGAGGCGGCGGGTCTGCTTACGAAAGACACGGTGATCATCGAGCCGACTTCCGGCAACACGGGGATCGCCCTCGCGTTCGTGTGCGCGGCGAGAGGCTATCGCTTGATCTTGACGATGCCTGAAACGATGACGGTGGAGCGCCGTCAGCTTCTCAAGGCGCTGGGATCGGAGCTGGTGTTGACGCCCGGCCCCGAGGGAATGACCGGGGCCGTGAAACGAGCCGAAGCGTTGGCCGCCGAGACTCCCAATTCCTTTGTCCCGCAGCAATTCAAGAACCCGGCAAATCCCAAGATCCACCGTGAGACCACGGCCGAAGAGATCTGGAACGACACGGACGGTCAGGTCGATTTTCTCGTCTCGGGAATTGGTACGGGCGGCACCATCACGGGAGTCGCCGAGGTCATCAAACCGCGCAAGCCGAGCTTCAAGGCCATTGCAGTCGAGCCAATCCATTCTCCCGTCCTATCCGGTGGGCAGGCCGGGCCGCACAAGATCCAAGGGATCGGCGCCGGGTTTGTTCCCGAGGTCCTGCGCACCGACCTCGTCGATGAAATCATACAGGTAAGTAACGATGAGGCCATCGCGATGGCGCGTCGACTCACCCAGGAAGAGGGCGTCTTCGCCGGCGTGTCCTCCGGCGCTGCCATGCATGCAGCCCTCCTTGTCGCCAAACGCGAAGAGAACAAAGGCAAACTCGTCGTGGTCGTCCTCCCGGACACGGGTGAGAGATACCTGAGCCATGAGGTGTATTCAATCTACAAGGACTGAAAGCGTGGTGCGGAAGTCTCGGGTGGATTAGCCTCCACCCCTGCCGTACACGGCTCCTGGAGCAACGACAGAGGTGTGAAGGCTGATCCACCCTCCGCGCTCATCACAATCGTAGGGGGTAAACCATGCCAACCGTAAGACTGATTAGCGAAGAGGAGGCGACCGGCAAGGTCAAGGCAGTGTTCGACGACATCAAGACCACGCGTGGCATCGACTTCGTCCCGAATATCTGGCGAGCCCTTGCCGTCAATCCGGATCACCTCGAGTTGACCTGGCACAAGCTCAAGCACGCCATGGAGCCTGGCAAGCTGGACAAGCTGACGAAGGAGATCATCGCCCTGGCAGTATCGATCACCAACGGCTGCGCCTACTGCATCAACTCCCACACCACAGCAGTGAAGAAGCTGGGGTTGGATAACGAGGCGTTGGGGGAACTGGTTGCCGTCGTCGATGTGTTCAATGGCACCAATCGGATCGCCGAAGCGTACCAGATCGAGCCTGATATCCTTCCGCCTGAAGAATGAGCTTCAGAACTGCTTCGTCACATTGATTGTGTGCAGCGTCGCCTTTCCGAATAGCGGCGCGAGGTCGTCCGACTCGAAGTCGTTGACGTAGGCGTATTCGACTCGCCAATCCTTCGCATGGTAGCTCGCGCCCAACGTCATGTTCCCCTCATTCGATCCGGCGCGCAGGTCGCATTTGTCAGAAACCTTGACCTCGGCGCCGAAGTTCAGACCGTAGTCTCTATACGCAAACGAGGTCGAGGTCAGTTTCTGCTTCCTCCATTCGCCTGCGAGCAAAACCTTTTCGCTCGCGTGGTACGCGACACCCAGATCATAGTCGAGCTGCGTGAAATCCTCCGTCGAGTTGATCAAGGGCACGACGCTGCTTGCCGTGGTGCCCCGCTGATCGGAAGCAGTCAGGATTCCCGCGACACCCCACCGGTCGGTCAGTTGATGCTGGACGGCGACTCGCACTTTCGGAGTGATGAGACTGTCGCTGTCACCCTCCGCTAACTGCAATCCTCCGAGCGTCGGAGCAAAGACGCGCACCTGGCTGTTGCGAAACGCTGTGGAGACGCCGACGGCGGTGCGTTTCCCGACGAAAGAGCCGTAACCGAGATACACTCCTTCATCTTCCATTTCCGCGTTGAGAGGCACCGGAATCAGCGACAGAGGTGGAGGTGGAGTGATTCTCCCCTGGTCGGAGGTCAGTCGATAATAGACAAGCTGCAAACCGTCTTTCCGCCGGGTCCACTTGAGGGGGAACTCATAGCGGTACATCTGATAGTCGGCGTCGAGACCGCCGTCGAAGCTGAACCGGGCGTAGAGGGCGTTGCCCTCCGGCTTCTCAAGCCACGCGGCGTGCGCCGGATTGCGGGAGTAAGGGTCGATCACCACGCTGCCGATATTCCCCATCCCCATCGTTCGCACACTGGCGAAAGTCAGCGCCTGGGGAGGCGCGAACAAGCTTGCTTGCGCCCACGTCGAAACCGGTTCCAGAAAGAGCGCCGCCGCTGCCAGGGCTATTACTACAATTGTTTTGCTACGCATCTACTGCCTCCATTGCTTTGATGTTATGCAGCGTTCTTCGCTGCGTCAGGAAGACCGGAGTGAGCATAATCATTTTCAGAGGCGAAGTCAAATCAACCCGCCTGCGTCCACACCCCTCAAAACCCGTGGACCAGCAAAGGAAACCTCCTGTCTCCTTCCTTTCCCACAGCCACCAAATCAGATATAATTGCCCTCACAATGGCAGCGCAGACTACCAAATCCTATGGTCACACACCCCGGGCGAGAGAGGTAGAGGGGACCACAGGAACCGCCGGGTCTCCCCTCGAGCTTCTGAAAAGAGCCGAGTCCCCTGGAAACCTTCCTTGGTCGGGGAGTTTCTCTCCTCGGAGCTTTGCCGGGATCCTCGATCGATACCTCGTAAAGGAGCTAATCCTTCCGTGGGTTGTCGGGGTTGTGGCCTTTTTGGTCATCTTTCTCGGTCACACGCTGTATCAAATCGTTGACATGATCCTGAACCGGGGAATTCCCGCGATTCCCGTCGCACAGATGCTGCTCTATCGCGTCCCTGCGGTGTGCGTCCTGGCGCTGCCCGTGGCGACTCTGCTCTCGATCTCCCTTGTCATCAACCGTATGGAGCGAGAGTTTGAGATCAGCGCCATGCGAACCGGGGGCGTGAGCCTGTTGCGCATCGCCCTTCCGTTGTTTGGCTTCGGGGGGCTCATGACGTTGGCGTCTTACACTCTTAACGAGAAAGTCGCTCCCTGGGCAAACCATCGGTCGGAGAACATCGTTCGTCAGATCCTGCTGTCGAATCCGATGCCGATGATTCAAGAGAACAAGTACTTCAAGGCGTCGGAGGACTACTACTTTTACGTTCATCGGTTCGATCCTGACAAGAACGTGTTGGAAGACATCATGGTTTACGAACGTCAACCGGGAACTTCCCGCTTCCCGCGGGTCTACATCGCCAAACGAGCGTTCGAGCGCAGGGGCGTCTGGCACCTCGTGAGCTGCAGAGTTCACGAGTTCGATGAAGAGGGACATCTCAAGCTGGAAACGACAGAAATCGTCAAAGAGATCACCTTCAACTTCGGTCAGTCGATTCGGAGTTTCTCAGGCGAAACGCGAGGTCCCACCGAAATGCCCGCCGATGAGTTGAAGAGGCAGATCAAGCTTTTTGATCGCGGCGGGATCGACGTGCATTCGATGGAAGTGGACTACTACATGAAATTCTCGGTCCCGTGCGCGTGCTTCGTTCTGGCCTTGCTGGCGTTTCCGCTCAGCCGCCGGTGGGCAAGAGCCGGCAGCTTCATGGGCATCCTGATCACCGTCTTGCTGGTGTTCCTGTACAATGGCCTGATGGGATGGAGTCGGGC
>JACQGJ010000074.1 GCA_016199605.1 Armatimonadota bacterium
CTCTTCGTCAGATAGACCGCCACGGCCAGGTAGACCCACGCGAGCACGACCTGCTCGAGGCCGAGGAGGGGTTCCGCATGCCGCAGCCAGAGACCGACGTGGGTTGTTGCCCAGGCACACAGAAACGTCACTCCGCAGAGCGCGAGCGGCTGCCGCAGGATAAGGGCAACGGCAAGGGTCAGCGCCGCATAGGAAAGCAAGGTCGCAAGGACACTGGCGTGCAGGCCCGACAGCCCATACCAGAACTGCCATGTCACTGAAGCAACGGCGACGGCCGCGGCCCCCGCAGCGGGGAAGATGGCGTTCTCTCGGTTCCTCCGACACAACACAGCAGTAATCAGCAGTAGGCAGACGAAGGGGAGGAAGAGCAACCCGTAGTTGCGCTCTGCAGCGTTGACCAGAGACGGTAAGCGGTGCAGCAAAGTCGCATACAAGGCAAGCCCATAGGCGGAACCGAGGCAGGCAAAGTAAGGCTTGCGCTGCAACACGACTCCACCGATTGCCAGCAACAGGGCGACCGCAGAGGTGGACATCGTCATCAAAGCTTCGCCGGCAGCAACCTGGTTCTTGATGTCCAACCCCGTCGCCGCATAGTAGTGCCCTACCCCCAGGACAACTGCGACGAAGGATAGGGAATGGGCGAGGGCGAAGAGGGGTTGTGACCACACCCCTTTGTCTTCAAAGCGGAACAGGGCGTCGGCGGCAAGGAGATACACCAACGACAGGATTGCGGCGATCAAGGCGGACAGAGGGTAGCCGAGATTCAGGAGATCACACACGCAAAACTGTCCCATAGGGATCAGGGCGGCTCCGAGGTACGTAAGGAGGGAAGGAAGGGAGACCTCGGTTCCCTGGACTTCGACATGACGGAACAGTACAGAGGCTCCGAGGGCGATCGCCGCGTAAACGTAAAGCGCCGCGGCGGTGCTTCGCAGGCCTTCTCCGCCAAAGTAATGAAACGGAAGGCTCAGCAAGCCCACGCCTCCCAGACCGATTGCCCACTGAAGCACCGGTTTCGCGAAACCTTCCATCTTTTGCTGTTGCAGCCGCCAACCCAGGAGAACCAAAGCTGCCGCCAATCCGCTTACCTGCCAACCGAAGTTCTCTTCGAGAAAGAAATGAGGAAGCCCAAGTCGTAGCACCAGATCCCAGTCTACCAGCAGTGAAGCGAAACGAACCCCCAGCCCGAAACAAAGTATCCCGGCGTGAAGCCAGGAGGGGTTACTTGCTCTCCAGGCTGTGTAGACGTACAGGGCTGTCAGAGCCACAAGTGTGAGGGTTGTGCCAGTAGCGACCGAGGCCCTTTCGTCGTGGCTGAAGCCGAGCCCCAGGGCAATCAAAGCGGCAACGGCAGCAACTATGTGAGCCGTGTCGTAAAGTGGTGAATCACATCCCGCGATCCTGGACAGCGCTCCCCGTGGAGCATGTCGATCCGGATCAATCTGAGCGCCGGTCGTTGGTGTGCCGGACACGGGCGACGTAACGTCTTCGATCCAGTGCGCCACTCCGCAGTAAGCCCAGGCCACAGCAGCAAGCCCCAGCGACCACCAGGCGCAAGCCACACGGGCCTGAACCATGACCAGGAAGATTGTGTAGGCAAAAAGGCCACCCGTGACGTAGGTCATCGCAGGACGCTGAAAGAGGTAAGTCATCCACGCGTACAAGGCGGCTGACAGCAGTGAGACGACGATGGTGCTGATCAACTCTGGTGAGGGTTGAGGCACCAGCTTCACGGCGAAGCCTTCACCCGCGATGGTTGCCACGAGAAGGCCCGCGAGGACCACGCCGCTCCATCGATAGCCTTCGGACAGCTTCTCCCTTTTCAGTGATTGCTCACTGACCAACCCTCCCACCAGTAACCCGAAGGTCACGAGGAGAACAATCAGCCTGGCGTGCTGCCACGCGAGATCCGGGGCCAAGCCCTGCGTCAACAAGAGGGAGAACGCCACGGCTAAACCCGCGGAGAGATACACCGATGCGTACTCATCAAAGAGGTATCCGCTTGCAGTGTAGAGGGCGGTTCCCATCGCGACGACACCCACGGATTGGAAGATTCCCTGAGTCAGGAAAAACCTCCAGTGAGCCATCATGATCACATAAGTAAGCGCGACCACCCCGTGAGCCATTCGCACCAGGGGCTGCGAAAAGAGGCGATGCTCGGACTCACGACAGCGCCATCCGAGATACAGCGCCGCAAACGCGAGAGGCATCGTGAAAAGCCCGTAACAGGAGGGTGAGACCTTCAGAATCTGTAGCAGGTAGTACAGCGTACTCAGGCACGCAGCCCCGGTGATGTAGGCAAACCACTCGACTCGCATCCTCCATGTCGCGGTTGTGTAAGCAATCAGGCAAACGGCGCTGGTCAACAACCCCAGGGCGGCAGGGCTAAGAGCCAGCCTCTGCCGGAGAGCGATCACGTCGAGAGGGAGCAGCAGCATTCCCATCGTCATCAGGCAAAACCCGCTGACTTTCCAGCCTTCGCCAAGTCGCGTTAGCTTTCGTCCACCGAAGTAGCTTCCGGCTGTAGCTCCCACGAGTCCCAGGTAGAGGACGTACTCCCCGACTGCTCCCCAGGTTTGCTTCACAAGCCCGATGAACCCTCCGACCAAAAGCAGACCAACGATCACCCACCCTCGTTGAATGTTGCGCTCCTCGAGGAAAGCGTTGAGCCAACCGATCCAGTCGATCTCAGGTTTCGATGGCAGAGGCGCGCCCGTCGCGTGGCTTGCACGGGACTCCATTTCGACTGTGGGCGGGCTTGGAGGGGAAACTGCTCTCGCAGGTTTGGTGAATTCTACCTTCGCCGGTGCGGGAGTCGGAGGAGTTTCACTGTCTGGAGAATCGCCAGCGGCGGCCCTCTGCAACCGTCGGGCCTGGCCCGTATAGAACTGGTTGTTCTTGTCGAGGGCCCAAGCCCGCATGGCATCTTCAGCGGCCTGTTCAAGGTTTCCGCTCCGCTCATGGGCGTTGGCACGCAAGCTGAATAGCGCGGCGCTCCGGGGGTATTTGTCGAGGAGCTCTGAGCAGACCTTGAGGGCTTCGGTGTATTCCCCGTCCTTGAGAAGCTTTTGAGCCATGTCAATCGACAGGGGTTGCTGAACCGGTTGGGGCTTGACCGGTTCTTCCGTTTCCTGAGACTCTCCCAGCAATTCGCTCCGCCTGGAAACATACTCAGCTCGGAGCGTTTCAAAGGCAGCCCCCCACACCAACCCGCGACGTTGCCAGTCGGTGAGCTCTGCCAGTAGAAAGTCAATCTTACCAACTTCAACGTCGGCATCGGCGGACAGCTTCATTCCACAGAAAAGGCAAAAGTTGGCAGTCTGGGCGTTTTGCTTGTGACACTTGGGGCACCAATTCTTCATGGCTCTCACCTCGGTTGAAGGTAGTGGCTATCGCAGACTTCTGTTGAGATTATAGCGCATGGGGAGCGTGGGGCACATGAGTCTAAGGCAGGACGAGGAGAGAGTTTGTAGTCCCATTTTTCCGGGACCCCATCGTCTGCCGACACTGGGTTAACAGACTGAGGGATTGTTGGATGCGGGCGCCCGGCGTCCACGGTCTTCTCAGTGTTCAGCCAGGCTTCGGAGGTGGAGAACCAGCCTCCAGCGATCCTTTTCCCCGAGGGCATTCTTCCAGGGAATCATCGCTGAGTTGAAGGGGATCCTTTTCGGTTGCCCTTTCGCGACAGTTTCTCCTTCAGGAACTCGCCGGTAAAGGAACCGGGAACTCTGGCTACCTCCTCAGGTGTGCCTTCGGCGATTACCTGTCCGCCGCGATGTCCACCTTCAGGTCCCAGGTCGATAACGTAATCCGCCGTCTTGATGACATCGAGGTTGTGCTCGATAACTATGATTGTGTTTCCGTGGTCCGTGAGGCGTTGGAGCACGTCCAGAAGTTTCTGAATGTCGGCGAAATGCAGACCTGTGGTTGGTTCATCGAGGACGTACAGGGTGTGCCCGGTGTCACGCTTGCTGAGTTCAGTGGCCAGCTTCACCCGTTGAGCTTCGCCACCCGACAGGGTTGTAGCGGGTTGCCCCAGCCGGATATAACCAAGTCCAACCTCAGCGATCGTCCTTAGCCGCCGGCTTATCTGAGGAATCGCGTCGAAGAACTCAAGGGCTTCAGTGACAGTCATTTCCAGAGCGTCATTGATGTTCTTCCCCTTGTACTTCACCTCAAGCGTCTCTCGATTGTATCTCTTCCCTTTGCAGGTCTCGCAGGGAATATAGACATCGGGCAGGAAGTGCATCTCGATCCGAAGGATCCCATCTCCCTGGCAGGCTTCGCACCGGCCACCTTTCACATTAAAGCTGAATCGCCCGGCCTTGTAGCCTCGCGCCCTTGCCTCGCGTGTAGAGGTGAAAAGCTCGCGGATTGGAGTGAAGGTGCCGGTGTAAGTGGCCGGATTGGACCGGGGGGTGCGACCAATCGGCGACTGGTCGATGTCGATGACTTTGTCAACATACTCCTTCCCGGAAATGTCGTCGTGCTCGCCCCAGAGCGTGCTCGCGCCGTGAAGGTAATTGGCCAGCCTGCGATAGAGAATGTCGTCGATCAAGGTGCTCTTCCCAGAACCCGAAACCCCCGTCACACAAACGAAAACCCCCAACGGGATCCTCACGTCGATGTTCTTCAAGTTGTGCTCTCTGGCTCCTCGCACAACCAGGTAGTGTCCGTCACAGACCCGCCGTTCTGCCGGCACTGAGATCGTCAGCTTGCCGCTCAGATACTGACCGGTGAGAGAATCTTTCGCGTCGACGAGGTCTCCGAGAGTGCCGGAGACGACGACTTCGCCACCGTGTTCTCCGGCCCCCGGACCGATATCGACAATGTGGTCCGATTCCCGGATGGTCTCCTCATCGTGTTCCACGACAATCACCGTATTCCCGAGATCGCGCAACTCGTGAAGAGTGTTCAGCAGACGGCGGTTGTCCCGCTGGTGAAGTCCAATGCTCGGCTCATCGAGAATATAGAGAACTCCTACCAGCTTGGAGCCGATCTGTGTCGCCAGCCGTATCCTTTGGGCTTCGCCTCCTGCGAGCGTGGAGGCGGGCCGGTCCAACGAGAGGTAGTCAAGCCCTACATTGTTAAGGAAGCGGAGTCGCTCACGGATCTCTTTCAGTACCTGATGGGCGATGATGATCTCCCGTTCCGTGAGACGCATCTTCTCGAAATAAGTCATTGCTTCAGTAATCGACATTCTCGATACTTGCTCGATATTGAGGTCGTTGATGGTCACTGCAAGACTCTCCGGGCGAAGCCGTGCCCCATGACAGGCAGAGCATGGGTGAGTGCTCATGTACTTGCGGAGCTCCTCCCGGTAGTCATCTCCGTATTCATCGTAACCTCGCCTGAGATCTCCAACGATGCCATCAAAACCGGCGTCATAGGACTTGGTCTGCCCGTGGAAGTTCTGGTAGGTGATAGGAAGCAGTCCCTCAACGCCGTGGAGGATGGCCTTGATCTGCTCCTCGGTGAGCTTGCGGATTGGAGTGTTCTCGTCGAAGCCCATTCTTGCGGCAACGGCACGCAGGATCTGCCGTTTGTAGTCGCTCTGGGATCTCCTCCAAGGGGCTACGGCGCCGTTCGCCAAAGTCAGGTTAGGATCCGGGATTATCAGCGTGGGATCAAACTCATCTTTTGTCCCCAACCCGCCGCACTCCTTACAGGCTCCGTATGGGCTGTTGAAAGAGAACATCCTCGGCTCAATCTCCTCGAGGCTGATCCCACAGTCAGCGCACGCAAAGTGTTCACTGTAGGTGCTTTCCCCTACACCGACTTGCTCCAGCGTAACGATCCCCTGTCCCATTTTGAGGGCTGTTTGCACGGAGTCGGAGAGTCGTCCGGTGATATCCGGCTTAACGACCAACCGGTCAACCACTACATCAATCCAGTGTTGCTTGTAACGGTCAAGCTCGATTTCCTCGTTGATATCCCGGATCTCACCGTCTACTTTCACTCGCACGAAACCCTCTTTCCGCACTCCTGCGAGCAGTTGGCGGTATTCTCCTTTGCGTCCCCGCACCAAAGGAGCCAATACATGGAGGCGAGTGCCCTCTGGCAAGGCCATCACCTGATCCACAATGGACTCTACCGATTGGCGGGAAATGACCTTACCGCAACCGGGACAATGCGGAATGCCAATCCGGGCAAACAGCAGGCGGAGGTAGTCGTAGATCTCGGTGATGGTGGCCACAGTGGAGCGGGGGTTATGGGAGGTGGACTTTTGGTCGATGGACACCGCTGGCGACAGTCCCTCGATGTAGTCCACCTCCGGTTTGTCCATCTGACCCAGAAACTGGCGAGCGTAAGCGGACAGACTCTCCACGTACCGACGCTGGCCTTCTGCGTAGATGGTGTCGAACGCGAGAGAGGATTTCCCCGACCCGCTGATCCCCGTGATAACGATCATCTTGTTCCGTGGTAAATCGAGGTCGATGTTCTTGAGGTTGTGCTCCCGAGCGCCTCGTATTACGAGCTTGCCCTCTCGGGCAGCCTCACCCGCCCGCACGTCATCCGGACACCCGTTGGTGACAGCTTTGTGTTTGTTACTGCGCTGAGATCGTCGCGATGCAGCCATGCCTTCCGTCCTCGTGCGAAATACGACTTCCTGCAACAAGTCCCTGATATGTTCTCCGGCGGATTATAACTTGGCCCCTTTCAAACCGTCAACGAACCCCTCCATCCTCGGTCCTAAAACGGCGCAACGAGTGAGAGCGATGCCGGAATGTTGCAATGAATGTTGCATAAGATGCAACATTGTCTTATGGCGATTATCGACATCTTCTTACTCTCGTATTGACACAAAGACTGTATTAAAGGCACAGAAGCCATTGGTGGAACAAAGAATCCCTTCGGATGGACCGTTTATCCGCTTGGCAAGTTCCTTGTTTGCAACATTGGTGATAGATGTTCTGCAACACTCGGGATGAGTGTGAAAAGGCTCTGAAATGGGAGTAGTCCAACTGTATAACCTTGCCACGGAGACGACGAATGCGAAGCCGGCACAGCTATTCTACGATTCGCTGCAAATGCGGGTCTCGCTGCTCAAACTCGCCGATGGAGAGCAGATTCCACCTCACAACGGCGACTGCAACGTGATGCTTCTCGCCGTGTCCGGCAAGGGACTATTCACGATCGGAGAAGAAACGGTGGAAGCGGAGGAGGGTTCCTTGCTCATGATTCCTGCACATGTGGTGCGAGGAATCACGTCCGTCAAAGACTTCCGAGTTTTGTGCGTTACCAACAACTGCGGGAACTGTAATCTGGACAAGTGATCGACGAGGATGAAGCCAATGAAACCTAACCAGCTCTTCCGGTCCGTTCCTCCGGTGCAAACCTGGTTGCTGGCAACCTGGTTACTGCTAACCTGGTTACAGGCGTCCGGTGTAGCCTTTGGTCAAGGGAAACCGGCGGCAAACCCAGGAGCGACTCTTTTTGAGAAGCAATGCTACGGTTGCCACAACGTTGGAGGAGGCAAGAAAACCGGACCGGACCTGATGGATGTCACAACGCATCGGACGCGAGACTGGCTCCACAAATTCATTCCATCGGCGCAAGGCATGAAGAACTCAGGGGACAAGTTTGCCGTACAGTTGTTCAGCGAGTTCTCTCCTATTGTCATGCCGGACCAGACGGTGACCCCGGACCAGATCGACCAGATCCTTTCTCTGATCGACGAGTTGTCTGCGAAGAAGCAAAGCTTCGCCCCGGGGGGTGGGCGGAAGCTGCGAAAGCCCACCCCGAAAGACATCCCAAAAGGTCGCATGCTGTTCACCGGTGAGACAAGGTTACGAAAGGGCGGTCCTCCCTGCATTTCGTGTCATTCAGTCCAGGATGTAGCTGTCCTGGGTGGAGGCACGCTTGGCCCTGACCTTACGCAGGTGAACATGCGGCGCAATGACGCAGATCTTACCGGGGTACTCAAATCACCCGTGCTCCCCACCATGTCCAAGGTTTACTTGAAGGCTCCCTTGATGGATGAGGAAGTTGTCCAGCTTTTCGCATACCTCCAAGATGTGAAGGGCAGAACGCCCCAGCCAACCCAGAACTCCTCACGCTTCTTTGTTCTCGGGGCCTTTGGGTCCCTGATGTTGCTCAGCCTGATGAATTTCACCTGGAGAGGACGTCTTCGCGGGGTCCGGAAACTACTTCTAAGAGAGAGACAACCATGAGTTGGATCAAAGACATCGTCAATCCCAAAACCCGGTCGTGGGAGCAATTCTACCGAAACCGCTGGCAGCACGACAAGGTTGTACGCAGCACTCATGGCGTTAACTGCACGGGCGGTTGCAGTTGGAACATTCACGTGAAGAAGGGGATTGTCACTTGGGAAATGCAGGCCCTTGACTATCCTATCCTTGACCACACCGTTCCTCCCTATGAGCCGAGAGGTTGCCAGCGCGGGATCTCGTTTTCATGGTACCTTTACAGCCCAATTCGGGTCAAATACCCCTATCTCCGCGGAGCCTTGATGGACCTCTGGCGTGAGGCCCGCAAGAGATTCGACGACCCGGTGGAAGCTTGGGAATCGGTTGTGTCCAACCCCACCTCAAGGGCACGGTACCAACGTGCCCGAGGCAAGGGAGGCTTTCGGCGCACCTCTTGGGATGAAGTGCTGGAGATCATTGCCGCGTCGAACATTTACACCATCAAGAAGTACGGGTCAGACCGCATCTTCGGTTTCTCCCCAATCCCTGCTATGTCATACCTTTCCTATGCCGCAGGCTCCCGCTACCTCCAGTTGCTGGGAGGTGCAAACCTGAGCTTCTATGATTGGTATTGCGATCTGCCTCCTGCCTCACCCGAAGTCTGGGGAGAGCAAACCGACGTAGCCGAAAGCGCCGACTGGTATCACTCCAAGTTCATCGCGATCATGGGCTCGAACCCCAACATGACTCGGACTCCCGACTGTCACTTCATCGCGGAGTCGCGCCACAACGGGACCAAACTGGTGGTGCTTTCGCCCGACTTCAGCCAGGTGTCGAAATACGCGGACCAATGGATTCCCCTTCATGCGGGGCAGGACGGAGCCTTCTGGATGGCCGTCAGCCATGTCATCTTGAAGGAATTCCATGTTGACCAACCAGTTCCGTACTTCCTCGATTACGTGCGCAAGTACTCCGACGCCCCGTATCTCGTCACCCTCAACAAGAGCCCCAAAGGAAAAGACAGCTACCGCGCTGATCGTCTATTACGAGCGGACAGAGTTGAGCGCTACCGCAACACAGAAAATGGTGAGTGGAAGTTCCTCGTCTACGACCGGGCGACTGGTGAAACCCGGATGCTGGGAGGCTCTGTCGGCCACCGTTGGGGAGAGACAAAAGGGCACTGGAATCTTCGGTTGCGGGATCCCGAGGACGGCTCAGAGGTAGACCCACAATTGACCTTCCTGAATGCCGCGGAGACGGAGGTTCTGCAGTGCGAGTTCGAGGAGTATGGAGGCGGATCCGTTGCGTTACGAGGCGTTCCCGTCAAGTGGATCGAGACCTCCGAGGGGCCCGTTCCCGTAGCAACGGTCTACGACCTGCTGATGGCTCAGTATGGAGTAAGTCGCGGGTTGCCGGGGGATTACCCGGAGAATTACGATGATCCCGAGGCTGCCTATACCCCAGCCTGGCAGGAGAAATGGACCGGCGTCAGCAAGGAAACCATCATCAAGTTCGCCCGTGAATGGTCCATCACCGCAGATAAGACAGGTGGGAAGTGCTGCATTATCATCGGCGCCGGCATCAACCACTGGTATCACAACAACCTCATCTACCGTTCCGGCATCGTTTCCCTGATGTTAACGGGTTGCGTAGGTCGCAATGGCGGTGGCTTGAACCACTACGTGGGTCAGGAAAAACTGGCTACGGTTGCCCCCTGGAGCGCCCTCGCCTTTGCCCGAGACTGGGTCCCCGCGGCCCGACTGCAAAACGGCCCTTCGTGGCATTACGTAAACAGCGACCAGTGGCGATATGATAGTCGGTTTACTGATTACTGCGCGGTCCCGGAGAGCGAGCTTGCCACGGGACACACGATGGATCTCCAGACGCGCGCTGTCCGCTCTGGGTGGCTCCCTTTTTACCCTCAATTCAACCGGCCGAATACCCAGGTGGTCCAGGAAGCGAAAGACAAGGGCGCCAACTCTGAGAAGGAGATCACACAGTATGTGGTCGACCAACTCAAGACCGGCGAGTTGTCCTTCTCGGTCGACGACCCGGACGCCGAAGCGAACTGGCCCCGTATCTTCTTCATCTGGAGGGGCAATGCTCTCATGTCCAGCGCCAAAGGGCATGAGTTCTTCCTGAAGCATTACCTCGGCACCCATCACAACGACATCGCCCAGGAGCTCGGAAAAGATCAGGTTAAGGACGTGAAGTGGCACGAGGAAGCCCCGCAAGGCAAGATGGACCTCGTCGTCGATCTTAACTTCCGCATGGATACCTCGGCGCTCTATTCCGACATTGTTCTGCCTGCCGCCACCTGGTACGAGAAAGACGACCTGAACTCAACAGACCTCCATACCTACATCCACCCCCTCTCGGAGGCAGTTCCTCCATGCTGGGAGGCTCGGAGCGACTGGGAGATCTTCAAGTCGATTGCTCTGAAATTCAGTGAATTGGCCGCGCGCCACTTTCCCGAACCGGTCGCGGACCTCGTCGCCAGTCCTCTGAGTCACGATTCCCCCGACGAAATTGCCCAGCCGGACATCAAGGACTGGCGCGCTGGGGAATGCGAGCCGATTCCAGGGAAGACGATGCCACACCTTCGGGTGGTGACCCGGGACTACAAGAACCTCTACAAGCGCTTCGTTTCTGTCGGCCGCGCGATCCGGGAGAACGGACTCAAGGCCCACCACGTGTCCTATGACATTGAAGACATGTATGATGAGTGGCTGGAATCCCCGATCCGTCCGAAGGAGCACTGGAACGATCAGGTCTTCCCTTCCATCTCGGAAGCGCGGGACGCTGCCAATGTGATCCTGCACCTGGCTCCCGAGACCAACGGGGAGTTGTCGTACCGGGCTTACGGAAATCTGGAGAAGCTCACCGGTCTCCAGCTCACCGATCTCGCCGAAGAAACACGCGGCGTTCGGACCACCTTCCTGGAGTTGCAGACTCAACCTCGACGACTTTTGACGAGTCCGGTCTGGTCGGGGCTTATCAACGATGGCCGAACTTACTCAGCCTTTACCGCCAATGTTGAACATCTGATTCCCTGGCGTACTCTGACAGGTCGCCAGCACTTCTACCTGGATCACGAGGGATACATTGAATTCGGGGAAAACCTGCCGACCTACAAGCCCTCCCCCCTGCCCGAGGCTTACGGTGACCTCACTGAGAGTTTGAAGAACGGCACTGCCAAGATGCTCAACTACTTGACCCCGCATGGGAAGTGGCACATCCACTCCACGTTTTACGACAACCATCGCATGCTGACCTTGTCGCGTGGCATTGAGCCCTTCTGGATCAACGACAAGGACGCCACCGATCTCGGCATCACGGATAACGACTGGGTTGAGGTTCATAACGACAACGGGGTGGTGGTCACCCGCGCCGTGGTCAGTGCCCGCATCCCTCCCGGCGTGTGCATGATCTACCACTCTCCCGAGCGGACGATCTCCGTACCAAAATCTCCGTTACGGAAGAACCGTCGCGCTGGGGGCCACAACAGCCTGACTCGCACTCGATTGAAGCCTGTCTTGATGCTGGGTGGCTACGGGCAGTTTTCCTACCATTTCAACTACTGGGGACCCACAGGGGTCAACCGGGACACTCACGTGCTGGTGAGGAAACTGGACCAAGTGAAGTTTTAGCGGAGGGAAGAGAGAGGACAGGGGGACGCGGCAATCTGCGCCCGATCCGTTCCAGCCCCCTTTCACACTTGATCTCTCATCTTTCAACCCGAGGAGTTTGATATGAACGTTCGTCTACAAATGTCGATGGTTTTCCACCTGGATAAGTGCATTGGGTGTCACACGTGCTCGATCGCCTGCAAGAATGTCTGGACGGACCGCAAAGGCGCCGAGTACATGTGGTGGAACAATGTCGAGACCAAGCCCGGGACCGGATACCCCACTCGCTGGGAAGATCAGTCCAAGTACAAAGGTGGCTGGGAAAGCAACGGCAACGGCAGCGTCCACCTGCGCGCTTCCAGCAAGAGTCAAACGTTCGCCAACATCTTCTTCAACCCGGACCTCCCCTCCATCGACGACTACTACGAGCCGTTCACGTATCGCTATCAAGACCTGTTTGATTCCCCCGAAGGTCCCGATCAGCCGACCGCTCGCCCCATTTCGATGATTACCGGCAAGCCAATGAACATCGAGGCGGGTCCGAACTGGGACGACGATCTGGGAGGATCACCGATTTACGCTGAGAACGATCCGAACTTCACGGACGTGACGCCCGAGGAAAAGGAGGCCTTGTTCCAACTGGAACGCATGGTCTTCTTCTATCTTCCGCGGATCTGCAATCACTGCCTGAACCCCTGCTGCGTTGCCGCTTGCCCTTCTGGCGCAATCTACAAACGTGGCGAGGACGGCATCGTTCTCATCAACCAGGAGGCCTGCCGGGGTTGGCGCTTCTGCGTGACGGCTTGTCCCTATAAGAAGTCTTTCTACAATTGGTCTACCGGGAAATCGGAGAAGTGCATCCTCTGTTTTCCACGCATCGAGACCGGTCAGGCCCCGGCTTGCTTCCACTCCTGCGTGGGGCGTATCCGCTATCTGGGAGGTCTCCTCTACGATGCCGACCGCATTGAAGAGGTCATGCAATCGAAAGAAGAAGACCTCGTGGAGGCGCACCGCGGAATCATCCTGGATCCCTTCGACCCGATCGTCATCGAGGCGGCCCGGGCGAATGGCATTCACAGCACCACGATCAAGTACCTGCAGAAGTCCCCGGTATACTGGTACGTCAAGGAGTGGAAGCTGGCCTTGCCTCTGCACCCGGAATTCCGCACCTTGCCGATGTTGTTCTACGTCCCTCCCCTGCTCCCGATCATGTCGACAGTCCAGGACGGCACTGTCGATATGTCCCAGGGCGGTCTGTTTGCTCCTGTGGAACAGACCCGGATGCCGGTGCGTTACCTGGCGCGGCTCTTCGCCGCCGGCAATGAAGGCAAAGTGCGTTACTCGCTGAAGAAAATGCTGGCGGTCCGCCTCAACCAACGCATGAAGAACGTGGGCGACATCGACCCCAAACTGGTAAGCGCGATGATGGCCGAGTTGGACACCGATGCGGAGGAGTTGGATTGCATCTACAAGCTAACTACTTTAGCTTCCGAGAAGGAACGTTTTGTGATCCCCCCCAGCCACCGGGAGGAAGCCGAAGAAATGTTGCAGGAAGACCTGTGGGGCGCAAAAGGCGAGGCTGGCTTCGGCCTGCTGGAGAAACCCGTGAGAGGACTTTAGGCGTTATGTGTTTTGACGGGTGCAGCGTGACAACCATAGAGAAGGACCCGTGCGAAAGCGCCTCCTGCGACGGTGTCGCTTCGCAGCGGGAGTTGTTCTCCCAACTGGCCGCGGTTCTTGACTATCCCACCGAGGCCCTGGCTGACCAGATCCAGTCTGCCCGGGAGTATCTGATGGAGCGTTTGCCTGATACCGCTTCCCTGCTCGACGGTCTGCTTGCCTTTTTCGGCGAAGCCCCGTTGTGCTCAGTCGAGGAGCTTTACACAAATACGTTTGACCTGAGCCCGGTATGCTCCATGGATGTGGGCTATCATCTCTTCGGTGAAGACTACCAGAGAGGACTCTTTATGGCGCAGCTTCGAGAGAGCCTGGAAGAGGTTGGTCTCGACTCGGAGCAAGAATTGCCCGACCATCTTCCCGTGATTCTGCGCTGGCTGTCAGAGGTCTATGGATCGGAACTGCACGAGGACATGGTGGTTGAATGCGTTCTTCCCGCAATGAGAAAGATGGACGAGAGCTTCGTGGACAGCAACAATCCGTACCGCGCGGTTCTCCAGGCGGTTGCAGCGGTTCTGAAGCGCGACTTGAACGAGCGGGGCATCGACGTCCCCGAGGTCGCGAGGGTGGAAGTCAGTCCCTTCGAGGGCTATTCGGGGCCGCATGTGGGCGCCATGCCGGGCCAGAACTTTCGCCAGAAACTGTTGACCCTGGAAACCTGATATGAGATCGACCGTCATGCCCCCTTTCGGGTGCGTGGAGTTGGAGGAGTTCTGATGAACATTGAAGTCATCCTGTTCGGAGTGTTCCCCTATGTCGCCATGGCCATTCATCTGGTCGAATCCATTCGGCGGTATCGGCAGTTGCGATTCAGCTTCTCCAG
>JACQGJ010000699.1 GCA_016199605.1 Armatimonadota bacterium
ACTCTGGAGGTCGTTGACGACACAACCGTGGCTCTTGTCCGCAAGGCTGACTCCACCTATTCGGTTGACGCCCGCGCTGTGTATCAGGTGAAAGAGCCGTATTACGTGGATCACACGCTGACACTCTGCGACCGAACGAGCCTCCTCAACCCCCGGACCAACGTTCGGGAAGTGTCGTGGTGTTGTTACACGAACAGCCCCGAAGACCCTCGCCTGCACTTTCTGTCCAACGGAGAATGGTTCCGGTACATCTCTCCGCAACACGGCGTCGGGGCGAACATCGCTCCCTCCTACGTGCCAGACAAAGACCTCGAGGTCTGGCCCGATGAGCCGCACCCACCCCGTCCCTTCCACTGGCACCGAGCCGACCGCCGTTTCGACGAGCCGTTCTACTATGGACGGCTGGGAGATGTGGTCATGATCCTGGTCTTCGATACCCCGCGCTGGCTCCGGTTCTTCTGTTCGCCCAGCGGCGGAGGCGGGAGCCTGCTGCCGGGAAAGTCCTGCCCGGCCTGGGATTTCGAGTGGCTCATCCCGGCGGCGGAGTACCAAGTGGACAAAGAGTATCAGTTCCGGCTGCGGTTGGTCTACAAGCGATACGTGGATGATGAAGACGTGCTGAAAGAGTATCGCAAGGCGGTCGCGGAACTGCGGTTTGAGAAACCACCTGGGGAGTGACGGGCAGAGGCCTGAATAGCTTATTCTCCACGTTGACAGACGAGGAGACGCAAGTATAATTACTTCGGTAATTACATCCGGAGGGTGCCATGCATGTAGGTGTTGTGCAGATAGGGAATTCTCGCGGCATTCGCATCCCCAAGCGAATACTGGAACAGTTGAAGATTGATCGCACGGTTGACCTGGAAGTCGAGGGGAATAGAATCATCCTCGAGCCTGTCCACCGGAAGCCGCGCGAAGGTTGGGCAGCGGCGGCGCGTCGCATGAGGGAAGCCGAGGATGATGGGCTTCTGATCCCGGAGACCTTCGACGATGAAGACGCGATGGATTGAGGATGAGGCAATACGACATCTACATCGTCAACCTCGACCCCACTGTTGGTTCTGAGGTTCAGAAGACGCGTCCATGTCTCATCATCTCACCGGACGAGATGAATGACCATCTTCACACGGTTCAGATTGCCCCACTCACCAGCACGACGCGTGAGTATCCCTGGAGGGTGCCCGTCAAATTCCAGGGCAAGAACGGCATGGTGGCTCTCGACCAAATCCGGACCGTTGACAAGACGCGGCTCGTCAGGAAAGTCGGAAAAGCCCCCTTGCAGGCTACCGATGGGGTGAGAGCCTCCCTCCGTGAAATGCTCGTTGATACGCCATGAAGGCTCTTCCCCGCTTGAGACCCTCACTCTCGCTGCCCGACGCGCCCTTCCCCAACCCACGGCACCGGCAGAATCGCAGCGGTTAGTGACAGGGCGAATGTCCGGGAACTCACAACCCGAAACGGAGACTGAATTGCATAAGGGACAACCCCCTGCGATTGGCCTTCTTCTGTTGATCGCTGCGACTCTTTACACCTTGGGTGGGAGCGCCCGGACGTCACAAGGACGCGCGAGTGCTTCGCCGAGCGTCGTCGACGAACCCCTCGGTGCGCGGTACTCGCTCGGCCTGACTCTCTGGCATCTACGCCACAGCCCGGAGAGGATTCGGGAGTTCCACGAGTTCCTCCGCAAGGCGGGTCAGACGCCGGAGAAGCTGCTCAGCCCGGCGCAGCTCAAACCACCGATGGCGATGTGTCGCATGCTGCTCGAACCCGAGTTGCTGACCGACCAGCAACTGACCGGCGACGCGGCGAAGAAGCCGGAGGCGGGGAAGCACTGGGTCCGCGACAAAGACTTCCTCATGTCCATGCCGCAGGACGCGGGGCCGAGTGTGGACTTCCCACTGCGCGTGCCTCGAACCGGACTGTACCGACTGTGGGTTCAGTACTACGGCAACGCCAACTGCCGCGGATTGACGGTTCTCAGAATCTACCGGGCAGGAGAGGAAAACCTCGGTCCCGTGATGCAGCCTGACGAGATCTACGACAAACACGACGGCCCACCGGGACTCGTGTGGAAGGATTCGTTGGTGGACCTCGCTGCCGGTAACTACAGCGTCCGTCTCAGCCATGCGATTCCCTGGTGGCATGGAGGAACGGGATACGACTATCGCAAGATCGATTGCTTCTACCTCACCGATGAAATCTGGGCGGAGCCGCCGCCGGCGGATCAACGGAAACTCATGCGCGAGTCTGGCGCGCCGCAGGGAATCCAGTGGACCTTCACCCCTCCCCTCGCTGCGGCGGATCGAGAGACCTGGAAGTGGTGGCAGGCGCGGCCGCTGTCGTGGGAGAGCGCTGCTGCGAACCCAAACCTGTTTTCGTTGAGTCGTCAATTCTGGCAGGGCATCGTTGAGGACCTCGCGACGAAGGACTACTCGGAAGAGAAAGACAAGCTGCCCAACTATCGCGCGCCAGAGAGACAGGTGGTGTTCAATGAAACCTGGAACATGGTCGCCAACCCGGTGCGCGCCAGGAGGCAGATCGACACACTGCTCGCCGACGTTCGACGTGAGCCGTTGGGCTACAACTACGTCTGGCACGATGTCGCCACAAACATCCCCGACCTTGCCTCCGCCAACAAGCCAACCTCTTACGGGAACTGGACATCCTCCCAGAACTGCCTGTTCGCCAGCTACGGTCAGCCGGGCGGCACGGTCGCGACGGAAGTCCCAGTCGCGAAGCCAGGCAAGTACTCGATGTGGGTCCTTTCGAGTTCCACGAACCTCAGCTACACCGCGCCGTGGTTTGGGACCGCGAGTGTGGACGGCAAAGACCAGTTCAGGTATCACCATCAGGGAAACATTGCCAGCGTTTGGATGAAGATGGGCGAGGTCACGCTCGACAAGCCAGGCAAGGTGAAGGTCGAATTCACGCTCGATGGCGCGGGCGCGGGGGGGACCTACCGCCGGGTCTACACACTCTTCCTCGTGGACAACCCTGGCTTCGTCCCGCAGGGCACCATTCGTCCGCCGTGGACTGTCGACATGTATCAGGCTCGGGCCGCCGAGGCTGGCGCGAAGCCGAACGATCGCTATCTGCTCTGGACCACCGACAATCCCTACACGCCTCTCAGCCAGGAAGTGTGGGCGGACAAGACGGCGAGCGGCAAGTCGTGGCCGGAGAATCCGGTGGCTCCGGGGGACGTGAAGAAGGACCTGTTGATGGCGGGCGACACAGTGCGCGCCATGCAGGTGTGTCTCCGCAACCTGACCGAAAAGCCGCTGTCCTTCAACGTCGAGCCCGGGCCGCTGGTGGGGAAGAAGAGCTATCCGGGCGCGGTAACGTGGCGAGTCGTCGCCTTCGCGCCCTACGGTGCTGACCGGGAGGCGTGGACTCCGTTCTTCCTGTTGCGCCGGCCGAGCCTCACCGTGCCTCCCTATAACGTCGCCGGAGTGTGGTTGACCGTTGACACCCACGGTGTAGCGCCAGGCGAATACACCTCCGCCCTTCGCCTCACCCCTTCCGGGCTGCCTGCACGCCGCGTCGTTCTCAAAGTGCGTGTTTCCGCGGTGAAAGCAAATCCCGAACAGCCGGTTCTGGTGAGCGGCTACACGCAACCGCATGAGGGCGAAGCCTACCTGCGAGATTACGTGGAGCACGGCATGAAAGTCTGGCACGGCGATATGAGCAAAGCCGAGATGAAGAAGTGGGGCCTCCGGTTGCTCTGCCTGCATACCTACACGGCGGAGGACATTGCCAGAGCGAAGAGCAAGGGACTCGACTACAGCGACTGGTACTGCCCGATCCACGACGAGCCGGGGGGGAAGACGGAAGAAGAGCTCAAGCCCTTCCTTGACGTCGCCAAGCAGATTCGCGCCGCCGACCCGAACGTGCGCATTTCCTTCAACCCCGGCGAATCCGCCGCTCTGGATACCTTCAAAGTGCTCGCACCCTACTGCGACTTCTGGCTGCCGTACAGCCTGCACCTGTCGCAATACTGGGGCGGGCCGGAGAAGTGGGCCATCTACAAAGCGAAGCCCTGGATGTGGTACACAACCCCCTGCCTCTGGGACAAAAGCCCCGACTTGCCGAACGGCCTCTACGCGCAGATTCGCCAGGTCCCCTCACAAACCAGCAAGTGCGTCGGCACTGCCTATTTCGCCATGACCTACCCCTGGCGCGACCAGTGGGACACCGCCTACGAACACATCTCCGATGCCTCGACCATGGGCGCGGTCATGTCCCGATATGGCCCCATTCCCATCCGGACTTGGGAAGCCACCCGCGAAGCCCTCCAACACGCCGACCTCGCCATGCTCGTGCGAGAACGGCTGGGAGTGAAGGTATTTGAGGAAGTGAAGGACCCGGCACTGCAGAAGCTAATCTCGGAGGGGTCGGTAGAGGAGTTGGTGGGGTGGCTGGAGAAGAATGCCGAGAAATAGCAGTGAAGACAACATGGGGCGGTGCGCTGGCATCCGGCATCGTCAGATTTGCTTTAGTGACAGGTACAGCGTGGCCTGGGGGCAGGATGTGCCAGGCGTACCAGGGAAAGGTACGGTTGCTCGATGGTATGACGTGGCCTATAATCTGCGTGAACATGCAGAAGCGTGAGACTACCTCCGAATATCATAATGGGGTGCGTGAGAGGAAAGGCATCAGAAACTGCGATTTCTGCGGAGGAATTCTGAGAGAGCGGCGGGTCGACCTTGAGATGAAGGTCAAAGGCCGATTCAGAGTGTTCGCCGACACCCCCGCCGAGGTGTGCGAGCAATGCGCGATGGAGTACCTGAGTGACGCAACCGTTGAGCGCATCGATAAAGCTTTCTTCGGGCGCCGCTTGCCCAAACCAGTAAAATACTTGCGTGTGCCCGTGTATCAACTATCCGGCGAATGACAATCAGTCCGATTCGTTGCACAATTGCCCTGAGACGGAAAAGGAGGCCAATCGCGCCTTGGCAAAATCCCATCGCAGCATGGCTTCAGTTGCATCCTTCACAGCCACCCTTCTGCTTTGTTTCCCGGTTCGAGCGGGGACGACTCATTTCGTCGAAGCCGAAGATTTCACCGTCTCCGGTAACGGCTGGCTGCCGTTCTGGGGACATGAGGGTGAGACGAAGGCGGCTTCACGAGCGAAGTCCTTGTGGGGCGCGGACGGCGCGGGGGATTCGACCGCGAGCACAAAGTTCAATGTAGCGGAAGGGACTTACCGGTTGTGGGTGCGGTACATGGAGAGCCCGTGGTGGGGTTCGAGCAGAAGCTGCAGGCCAAGCTGGCGGAGATTTGGGGCGAAGAGGTAGAGGTAACGGATGCAACGTAAGACAGAACTCGAGCCTCGTGCGCTGATGAAACTGGCCATCGAGGTCATGCGGCAGTCCGTTTCTGAACCTCGCGACGATGGCAAGGCCAGTCCGAAGGTCGGCGCCGTGCTCGTGAAGCCAGACGGCGCGGTGGTGACGGCCTGCCGGGGCGAGTTGCGACATGGGGATCACGCGGAGTATACGCTGCTCGAACGCAAGAACCGCGATAGCAGGCTGGATGGCTCTGTCCTGTTCGTCACGCTTGAGCCTTGCGCGCCCGGTGCGCGGCGCGATCCGAAAGTGGACTGCGCAGAGCGAATTCGTCTCGCCCGGACCAAAGAGGTCTGGATCGGCATCCAGGATCCCGACCCTACGGTCGCCCGGAAGGGAATCGAGCATCTGAAGAACAATGGCATCGAGGTGCATATATTCGACCGTGACCTGCAGGAGCTCATAGAACAGGTGAACAAGGAGTTCCTCGCACAAGCTCTGGAGCGCGCCGGCGCGAAGAAGCCGGTTGAAATCATCCTTTCTTCTCTCGAAAACAGATTCCCAGCGGCTGTGCTGACGGACTTCGCGGACGAGGCCTTGTCGGTTTACCGGGAACGCGTCGGGATTACGGAACCCGTTGGCTCAGATGAATTCAACCGGCGTCTCCTGCAGCAAGGACTGTTGAAGGAGGAAGACGGACGCCTGGTTCCGACGGGGTTCGGCATCCTGGTGTTCGGCAGGGAACCGCGCCGAGCCATGCGCCAGGCGGGACTTCTGGGCGCCATTCACTACCCGAACGGAGAGCATGAGCGCAAGGAGTTCGACGAGCCCGCTGTCATGATTCCTGACCTGCTTGAGAAATGGCTCAACGACAAGCTCCCCAATGTCTTTGACCGGAGCAAGATGCAGCGGGAGGAACGTCCACCCTTGCCCTTCGAGATGGTGCGCGAAGCAGTGGTCAACGCTCTCATTCACCGCGACTATGACATCGAGGGGGGCAAGTGCCAAATCGTGGTGACGGAAGACGCCGTCACGGTAAGCAGTCCCGGGACGCCGCCTCCTCCAATCACTCTCGAGCAGCTTCAGTCCTTCACCGCCCCGATGTTGAGTCGGAATCCTGAGTTGCATTTCGTCTTTGCTCGAATGGGCATGGCCGAAGAGCAGGGACTTGGCATACGATCACTGCGCGACCGGGCGAAGGAACTTGGGTTGCCGTTGCCGAGGTATACATGGGATGCTCCGTATCTAACACTCACGCTTTATCGGTCGGCGGAGGCAGCAGTGAAAACGCTCGATCAAGTTGTTCTGAATTCTCTCAGCAAGTCAGAGCAGCAGGGATGGCAATGGCTCGCAACCAAGGAGACAATCACCTCCAATGAATATGCCCAGGCGCTGAGACTTCCATATCGGACGGCGATGAACCATTTTCGACGGTTCCAGGAGTTGGGGCTGTTGGAGAAGACTGGTTCAGGCCGGGCAACCCAGTACAGAATCTTGCACCCATGAACTTCGTTCTCAATCCTGCCAAGTCTTCTGCCGGAATGGCAGGACTGCCCGCGCCCCCCTCGCCCGCAACCCGGAATCCTGCCATTTATCCTGCCAAAGTGGCAGGAAACGCGGCGGCGGATCATCCATATTGGTCTATCACGCCATCTTGGCGTGATTATCCGGACAAAAAACCGGACATCGTGTCCGGGTAAGGGCGAGGCCGGTCAAAAATGAAGACGATCAAAGACATGCCGGAACACAGTCGCCCGCGAGAGAAGCTGCGGGAGAAGGGCGCTTTCGCTCTCACCGATGAGGAACTGGTCGCTGCGATTCTCGGCAAAGGCGTGGTGGGCATTGATGTCCGCACCATTGCCCGGCAAGTCGCGGGTCTCATCCGCGAACACAAAGAGAGCCTGACGCTCGATCATCTGCTGGCCGCGCCCGGGATGGGCCTGGCGAAGGCGGCGCAAATACTCTCCGCCTTCGAACTCTCGCGGCGGCACTTACTCAAGGAGACAGTCAAGATTGCTTGCGCCCAGGATGTGTTGCCCCTGCTGGCTGACATCGCCGCCAAACCACAGGAACACTTCGTCTGCATCTCCTTGAACGGCGCGAACGAGGTCATCGAAAAGCGCGTGGTCACCATCGGTCTGCTCGACCAAAGCCCGGTTCACCCGCGCGAGGTTTTTGCCGATGTGATCGCCGACCGGGCGGCTTCCGTGATCTTTGCGCACAACCACCCGTCC
>JACQGJ010000691.1 GCA_016199605.1 Armatimonadota bacterium
CTTCTCCTGAGTTTCGGTCCGGAGGGGCAAACCCGGGGGCTGACCAAAACCGTGGAGTCCTACAAACGACTTGTAGCCGCGATTGGTCTTGCGACCGACGCGGCGATTCTCGGCATCGTGCCGCCGTTCCGTCGCACGGACCTTGGTGGAAAGCAACCGACGGCTGACTTGAGCGAGTTTGGCGCGGCCCTCCGTCGGATCTTGACGAAACAGGGGTGTTCAGTGATCGACATCGACGCCCTGGCGGTTGCTTTGGGAGCGGAAATCGAGACCTTCGACTCCAAAGGGAGACTCTCACAAGAAGGGCATCGGCTGATTGCGGAGGAAATCCTCGTCGCCTTGACGAGAAGCTTGCCGACCCGGCCGTAACTTACTCCCCGGGAGGGCCGGAGTCAGACGGCCACCGATCGTTGCGCTCGGGTCTCTTTCCCGATGACCTGCTGATATACGTTGACAAAAACCGCGACGAGGCTGCCGTCCAGTTGGGTGCCGGAGACCTCGCGAAGAATCTCGATCGCCTTTTCCGGAGGCAGGCCTTTGCGGTAGGCTCGGTCGGTGATGATTGCCTGGAAAGTGTCGCACACAGAGATGATCCGAGCGCCGAGCGGGATTCCCTCTCCCTGCAAGCCCTGGGGATACCCGGTGCCGTCGTATCGCTCCTGGTGATGATACACGATCGGAACCACCTTCCACGGGAACTCGGCATCTTTCAGTATGTGGGCCCCGATTTCGGGATGCTTCTTCATCTCCTCGAACTCCTCCGGCGTTAGCTTGCCGGGCTTCAAGAGGATCGACTCAGGTATCCCGATCTTGCCGATGTCATGGAGCGTGGCGGCGATCCTCACCGCCTCGATTTCGGCGTCCGCCATGGCCAGCTCTTGCGCGATCCTGGACGCGTAGATGGACACGTCGTCCGCGTGATCCTGGGTATATGGGTCGCGGGCCTCGATCGCTTTGGCGAGTATGTGAATCGTGTTGAGGTAACTTCTCTGCAGGTCTTCGTTGAGCCGCGCACTCACAATGGCGCTGGCGGCTTGACCGCAAAGAATCGAGAGCAGGTCCTTGTCGCTTTCCGAAAAGGAATGGCGAATACTCGCTCGATTCAGATTGAGAACTCCCACCAGCTTCCCTTCGGCGAGCAAGGGAAAACACACAGCGGAATGCTGGCCGGGATATCGGAGCAGGGACAAGAAACGCGGGTCGCTCACTTGACCGTCGGTCAGGATCAGGGGCTCGCGAGTTTGGGCGACAAGTCCGGCGATTCCCTCTCCCACCTTCTGACGGGCCGTCGCGACCACCTCGTGCGGAAGACCTTTGGCGGCGACGATATACAACTCGTTGGCTTTGTCATCCAGGTGCATCAGCGAGCCGCGCTCGCCTTTCGCCTCCTGGAGCGCTGTGTCGAGAATCAGCCTGTAAAGGTCTCCCAGCCCGTGGGTGGAGGTCATGGCCTGGTGGACCTCGAAAAGTGGGACCAACGCTTTGAGGCGAACGTTTTCCTTCTCCATCCGGTGACGGCTGAGCACGTCCTCCACCGTTGATGTCAACTCCTGCATGGTGAAGGGCTTTTCTATAAAGCCGTACAGCCCGGATTTCATCGCGTCCACGATCGAGCTCTTCGTCCCATGACCTGTGATGACGATCCCCACCAAGTCATGGTACATTTCTTTGGCTCGCCGGAAGGTCTCCAATCCGTCGATGCCTGGAAGAAGCAAATCCACGATCAGGAGGTCGTAGCGTTGCCGATCGCACGCTGCCACCGCCTCTTCGCCCGAAAAGACCCCGTCAGTCTCAAAGCCCTGGCTCCCCAGGACCCGCCGACACAATTGAACGACTGAGGATTGGTCGTCTACGATTAGAATCTTTTCAGAACGAGAGGGCATTGGTTCCAAAGTACCTGCTTGCGGATTCTAAAAACTGGCAAGGGCGAGGAGAGTGATCACCGTCGCTCAAGGAAAGAGGCAACTTCCTCAGCCGTCGGAAGAGCGGGGAGGACGCCTATCTTCTGTGTCGTGATCGCGCCCACCGCGGAGGCGTAGGTGAGGGCCTGCCGGAGTTCCTCTTCCGTGATCTGGGGGATCGACGGCTTGTCCTTAAGACGGGTGAGCAGGCCGGCAACGAAGCCGTCTCCCGCGCCCAGGGGATCGACCACTTCAACGGCAAAGGCCGGCAGCGATCCGTGAAAGCGGCCATTGGTGAAGTAGCAGCCCTTTTCCCCACGTGTAATGATAACGAGGGAAACGCCTTTGTCAAGGATCAACTCACTTCCGTCGCAAAAGTCGGCAGTGCCGGTGATGAACTCCCACTCCTCTTCTGCCAGCTTCGCAATGTTCGCGTAAGGCATCACGTTCCAGATCCATTCCTTACACTCCTCCGCGCTGTCCCAGAGGGGTAGGCGAAGATTCGGATCATAACTCATCAGCAGACCCGCAGATTTCGCTGTATCCAGGGCGAAGAGGGTCGCTTCCCGTGAGGGGGAGTGGCTGAGACTGATGGAGCCATAATGAAATACTTTCGCGGAGGTGACGTAGGCGGGGACGATCTCGCTGACTTCCAAGCGGATATCCGCTCCAGGGTTGCGGTAGAAAAGGATCTCCTTCTTGCCGTCACTGCGAGTAGCAACGAACGCGAGGGTGGTGCGAGCTTCCCGGTCGGTGTACAGGCAGGTTAGATCAACCCCTGCCGACGCCATGTTCTCCCGGAGATAGTCGCCGAACGAGTCCGACCCCACCTTGCCGATGAAGCCGGACGAGACGCCCAGCTTCGCCAAACCGGCAGCCACGTTGGCCGTCGCGCCTCCCGGCGCTTTCACAAAGGAGGGGCACTCGGCGATGCCGACATCAACCGTGGTGGAAACAAAGTCGACCAGTAACTCTCCGAGGCATAGGACCTGTGGCATGGCGCGAGGAAGGGCGGGGATCAACTCGCCTGATCCTCAACCGCTTCTGGTTCTCCTTCCCAATAGAGCAACCTTCCGCAGCTTTCGCAGGTAATCAAGTCCTCCGATTCCTTCAACCTTTTCAGAATGTAACCGGTCAACTGGATGAGACACCCGGAACAAAGGGACTTGTCCACTTTGGCGACAGCGAGGTTGGCCGCGTGATTACGGGTACGCTCGTAGGTGTCCAGGTAGGATTCGTCAACGGTTGCAGCCCTCGGGGCGCGTTGCTGTCGAAGCTCCCCTGCCTGGGCCTCCAGTCGTTGAACTGTCTGGCCATAATCCGACTCCACCTTCAACAGCTCTTTCTGGCTGGCGTCGACCTCTGCCTGCTTGCCGCGCACCGTGGCGCGACTTGCTTCCAAGTCATCCATCATCAGGAGCAGAGCTTCCTCCAATTCGCCCTTGTGCCGCGTGAGGGACTCCACTTCGTGGTTGAGGTCCTGCAATTCCTTTGGATTGCCAATAGTTCCACTGAACAGCCGGTCACGGTGTTTCTTGATCTTATCCTCAACGCCTTTGAGTTGCAGTTCTCTATCGTGGTAATCGCCTTCGAATTTCCTCAGGTCAATCGAAGCAGCGTCGAGGTCTTGTCCCAGGCTTTGCAGTTGCTGTCGCAGAGACGTTCCGTCGTCCAGGTACCGCCGTGTCCGTTCAAGGTCACCGATACGCGTATCAATTTTCTGTAGTTCGTAAAGACGCCGTAGCTGCTCTTTTCCAGAAGGTTCGTCGGACAAGTAAAGCACCTCAACCTTGGTTCCCAGGATAGGCGACTGCATGAACTCAGCAAGTCCGAAGTGATTATAGGTGGGAGTCGGTGGGATGTCAAACGTTTGCGGGCGACCGCCCTACTCGAAGGGCGATTTCCTCGCACGCCGTTCGCCGGCCCGCTACTCCGTCCCGAAGATCTGCCAACGTCCTCCGGACTGTGCAGAACATTGTGAACAAGCCACTACGGCGCATGGGCTTCACCGTCACCCCTGGTAGATCAAAAGAGGCAGGAGGTAAGGTCGTCTTTTCCACCGGTGAGATCGACTCGCCGAGGCCCTGGCTGATAGTGCAATCCCAGCTCGACCCGCGACACGACCCGCGAAGTGTCTTGACATCCTTGTCCGCGCCGGTTAGTGTAAGTCGCATCCGCAAGGCGCTTGATTTCTTGCTATGGGAGGGAACCTCAATGTCCGTCAGAGTCGCTTTCCTTGGGACCGGCATCATTGCACACAGGCATCTGGAGATTCTGTCGCGAGACCCTGACGTGAAGGTCGTGGGGCTTTGCGACCCCATCAAGGAAAAGTCCGAGGCAGCCGCTCGGCGCTTTGGAGGCAAGGGTTATGCCGACTATCGCACGATGCTGGAGGTCGAGAAGCCGGAGGCGGTTTACGTGTGTCTCCCCCCCTTTGCTCACGACGGCCAGGAGTTTGAGTTGATCCAAAGACGGATCGCAATGTTCGTCGAGAAGCCCGTGGCCCTGGACCTGGGATATGGGGAAAGGGTGGCGGAGGCGGCGGAAGAGGCCGGCATCGTCAACTCTGTTGGTTACGTCTGGCGCTACACCGACGTGACAGAGGTCGCTCGGCAGCGACTCGCGGATTGCCGAGTCGGGTTGGTGCGGGGCAGATGGCTGGGCAGCCCCCGGATCGCTTCCTGGTGGAAAGTGCGAGAGAAGTCGGGGGGGCAGATCGTCGAGCAAGCCACGCATCTGTTCGACCTGGCGAGATACCTTGTCGGCGAAGTCCACCGCGTCTACGCCCGCGGGTGCAAAGGCTTTGCGGGGGACCAGGCGGGATCCGACATCGAGGAAGCCAGTGTTGTTTCCATGGAGTTCGACGCGGGGGCCATCGGAGAGATGACTCAGACGTGTCTGCTGGACTTCGCGGGAAGCTCGGGGTTGGAGTTGATCAGCCAGGGACAACTCGTTGACCTGACTTTCGACACGGCTCGGATCAAGACCGCCCACAAAGAGGAGATCCATGCCAATCGGCGCTCACCCCTGGAGGTAGAGAACGAGGCCTTCATCCAGGCGGTCAAGACCGGCGATCGGTCCGGGATCAAATCCACCTATGCCGACGCTCTTCAGTCGCTGGCTGTGACCCTCGCCTCCAACTACTCACTGGAGTCCGGTGACATCGTGAGGCTGTAGGGTCTCGGCTCCCGTTCAGTGCCGCTGGGCGATCTTCGCCCGCAGATCTTCGATCGCTGATCGCACGTCGCTCGTGGTCAGATCGTATCTCGCAAGACCCGCGTTCGCATGATAGGAACGCAAGCCCTTCTTCTTTTCGTGCTTCTCGATGGCGACATCGGGAGCGACATTGGAGGCGTCGCAGAAGGACTCAGCCGCTGCCCCCGCATTGTCGTAGCGATCGCCCGGCTCCTTCGCCATCATCTTCATGACTGCTTCTTGTACGGCTTTGGGTTGCTCGGCCGGAGGCTGGGGATCTTCGCCGAGGACGGCGGCCATGATCGAATCGGCATCGTTGGACATCCACGGCGGATCTCCCATCAGCATTTCATAAAGGACCACGCCTAAAGAGAAGACGTCCGAGTGAGCATCGGGGGTTTCGTTGCGAATCTGCTCAGGAGAAACGTAGGGAGAACCCCACTTGGATCGAATGTGCCCCAGGCCGAAGTTGATGACCTTCACCGTGTTGTCTTCCAGTCGGAGGATGTTGAAGGGCGTGATGTCCAAATGGACGAGTCCCTTGCTCAACGCATAATCCAGGGCGTTCCCAATCTGACTTACGATGGCTCCGGTATCTTGCAGCGACATCGGGCCCTTGCGATCGAGCAGAGCGGCGACGTTCATCCCGGAGAAAAGCTCGGAGGCAATCCAGTAAACGCCTTCCTCATGGCCGTATTCGTAAATCTGCGCGATGTTAGGATGGCTCAACTCGACCGCGACGGAAAGCTCATCGGTGTAACGTTGGATGCATTCAGCCCAGGCCTGGTCCTTGGCCGCAGGCGGTTTCATGAAACCGCGGAAGACGACCTGTTTGTTCGTCGCGATGTGGGTCGCGATATACACCGTGCCCAGAGGCCCGCGTCCCAGTTCCTCGCCCAATTGGTAGTTTCCAATGATTGCCACTCCACATCACTCCTTTTGCACCGTTGACAGAGGAAGCGACCAAAGTATAACGAATAGACGGTTATCCGTCCATAACCAATCAGGAAACCCCCGGAGGAGAGAATGAACGCGCGGGAGCGTATGTTGGCCGCAATGAATCACGAGAAGCCGGACCGCATCCCCACTGATATTTGGGCGACACCGGAAGTTTGGCAAAGGGTGCGGCAGCATTTCGGCCCTGAGGCCGACCTCTACTGCGAGCTTCATATCGATGGAATCGCTTCAGTGGGCGCCAAGTACGTTGGCCCTCCCCTCCCCCAGGTAGCTGAACATGATTCGATCAACTACTGGGGGATGCGACAGCGCCGGATGGACTACGGGACCGGCACCTACTACGAGCAATACTTCTATCCTCTGGCGTATGCGCAAACGCTGGAAGACCTGGAGCAGTACCAGTGGCCTGAGGCTGACTGGTTCGACTACTCTGAGATGCGTGCAGCCGCCGCATCCGCGCGGGAAAAGCAGGTCCTCCTCTGCGGCTACATGTGCCCGTTCTTCTACCACAACCTTCTGCGCGGTCTTGAGACATCGCTCATGGATCCGGTCGATGATTCGGAATTCACCCACCACCTGCTGAACCGGCTGTGCGACTTCTTTTATGAACACCACCTGCGCATGTTCGAGTCCTGCGAGGGGCTTATCGACCTCGCACACGTGACCGACGACTACGGGAGTCAGACCGGACCCTTGATCGGTCTGGCTACCTGGCGGGAGTTTTACAAGCCGCACATGCAGCGATTCATTGATCTCTGTCACGGCTTTGGCATCAAAGTCTTCCATCACGATGACGGCGCCATCCGGCCTTTCATCCCGGAGTTCATCGCGATGGGGATCGAAATCCTGAACCCGGTCCAGTCGACTTGTCCCGGAATGGAGCGGGAGGGGCTCAAACGGGACTTCGGCCGAGACCTGTGTTTCCACGGGGGAATCGACAACCAGCAAGTCTTGCCCTTCGGCACACCGGAGCAGGTCCGGGCGGAGGTGCGCGATGCCATCGATACTCTGGCGAGCGACGGCACCGGTTACATCCTTGCGCCCTGTCACAACTTGCAGCCGGTGACCCCCTTGGAGAACATCCTGGCCATGTATGATGAGGCGTGGAAGTATGGCCGGCTCTGAAAGACTACGTCGAATATCCTGCCTGCAATCCTGTTGAGGTGAGTAGCTTTGCCCTACAAAGTGTTGGTTACCGCTTGGACCTTTTGGGATCACGCACACGCACAGAGGCGACGACTGGAAGCCGCCGGCTGCGAGGTGGTCGGGGGCCCGGTTGACTGGGCGATGAGTCAGGACGAGCTGTTCGAGGCTCTCAAAGGAGTTCATGGCGTGATTGCCACAGGCGATGAGTATAGCCGGACGGCGCTCTCCCGGGCAGATTCGCTTAGGATTATCGCCCGGTGGGGGGTGGGTTACGACACAGTCGATACTGAGGCGGCCACCGAGTTGGGCATCGTTGTCACAAACACTCCAGGCTATCTGTCCGAGGCAGTTGCAGATTTCACCTTCGGACTGATTCTCTCCGTCGCCAGGCGGATCCCCTACCTCAACCGGCGGATGCTCGAGGGCGTTTTCGCGCGACGCGAGTCGGTAGGGTCCAATGTGTGGCGGAAGACCCTGGGGATTGTCGGACTGGGAGAAATCGGCAAGGCGGTCGCTCGCCGCGCCGCGGGTTTTGACATGGAAATCCTCGCAAGCGATCCGCGTCAGGACACGGAGTTCGCGCAGAAGCATCGCGTCCGCTACGTGGCCCTCGACGAACTACTGTCTCGATCCGACTACGTGACCCTGCATTGCGACCTGAGCCAGGGAACCAGGGGGCTGATTGGGGATCAGCAGTTGCGCTTGATGAAACCCACAGCGTATCTCGTCAATGCCGCGCGGGGCGCTGTGTTGGATGAAGCAGCCCTCGCTCAGTCGCTCAAAGAAGGGCGCCTGGCGGGAGCAGCCGTCGACGCCTTCCAGTCAGAACCCCTTCCTGCGGATCACCCTTTTCTCTCGTTGGATAATTGCGTTTTGACCCCGCATATCGCCTCAGCAAGCCGGGAGACTCTCGACGCGATCAACGATGTCGTAGCCGAAAGTGTCCTGGACGTCTTGCAGGGACGAAGACCAAGATACGTGGTGAACCCGGCGGTGTGTGAACAGTGAGTCCTCTATCCAACCATTGCAGTCCCGAGACCGCTCAGTCACAAGGAGGTTCCCCATGAAGATGCTCATCGCTGGTAAGTGGATGGACAAACCGGAAAGGACGGAAGTGATCAATCCCTTCGACGGGTCGGTCATCGACACTGTGCCGAAGGCGGACGCCTGGGACGTTGATCGCGCCGTGGCGAGCGCGGAGCGAGGCGCACGCGCGATGGCCCAGACCCCTGCCTGCGAACGCTCTGTCATTCTGAAGAAAGCGGCCGAGCTGCTCGGGGCAAGGAAAGAGGAGTTCGCTCGAACGATCACTCTTGAGGAGGGAAAGATCATCGGCGAGGCGCGCGGTGAAGTGTCACGGGCCATTCAAACCCTGGAGCTTTCCGCGGAGGAGGCGAAGCGCCTCTACGGAGAGACGATCCCTCTGGATGCGGATCCCGCCGCCGGCAGCCGCTTCGGCTTCACGGTTCGAGTGCCCTGCGGCGTTGTCGTCGCCATCTCGCCCTTCAATTTCCCTCTCAACCTCGTGGTCCACAAAGTCGGCCCGGCACTCGCAGCGGGGAACAGCGTCGTGGTGAAGCCTCCGTCAGACACACCCCTTTCCGCTCTGAACCTGGCGGCAGTACTCCTGGAGGCGGGACTGCCTCCCGAGGGGATCAACGTCCTCACCGGGCCGGGTGGAGCGATTGGCGATCTGCTGTGCAGCGATCGCCGGGTGCGGAAGATCACGTTTACAGGCAGCCGCGAAGTGGGCGCGCATATCTGCCACACCGCGGGACTGAAAAAGGTAACGATGGAGCTGGGCAGCAACTCGCCCCTCATCATCATGCCGGATGCTGACCTCGATAAAGTCGCGACCGCAGTGGCTGCAACCGGATATGCAAACGCGGGACAGGTCTGCATCTCCTGCCAGCGTGTGCTTGCCAATGCTGCGATCTATGGCGACTTGCTGGACGCCGTCAAACCGAAAGTGGAAGCCCTCACAACCGGCAACCCGCTCGACGAGAGTGTGAAGGTGGGGCCGATGATCCGTGAGAGCGACGCGGTGAGGGTGGGCGAGTGGGTGCAACAGGCGGTCGAAGGCGGGGCTCGCCTGCTCACGGGTGGCAACCGGCAGGGGACGATGTATGGCCCCACCCTCGTTGCCGACGTGACGCCGACCATGCGTATCTCCTGCGACGAGCTTTTCGGACCGGCGGTGGGAGTGACTCCCTTCGACAACATCGACGAAGCCATCGCCCTCGCCAACGATAGTATCTACGGCCTGAGCGCCGGCCTCTTCACCGAGAATCTCGACCTGGCCATGAAATTCGTGCGCGAGGTCCACTCCGGCAATCTTCACATCAACTGGGGACCCCAATGGCGCGCTGATTTGATGCCTTATGGCGGCCTGAAAGAAAGCGGGATGGGCAAAGAAGGCCCTCGCTACGCGGTCCAGGAGATGACGGAGTTGAAGATGGTCGTTCTACACTCGAGCTAAAGGGCCCCGACTCTGTGTTTGACATATACTCGTTAAGTAGGTGAATCCCCTGTTGTGAGACAGTTGGACGCCTGCCCGTAGGGCAGGAGTCGAACCCGCCCGCCGTGGTACGTTCGACAGTCCAACTGTCTCACAACAATGCGGTGTTCCCAACCTTAACGGGTATATATGGCGGCGGCGGTGATGCCGTCGCCTTATTCCCATCCAAGTGAGTTGATCGCCACCGGGCGGCGTCAATCATTGACCGACGAAATCTCGCCAAGCAAAGGAGACCACCTCTGATGCGCGCCGTTCGTCCAGGAGTGGCGAACTCCGCGAGTTCGAGCACTCCTGGACGAACGGGCTATTTCCGGAGGAGACCATACCTGATGCGATCCCATCAATTTCGTGAGACCTTGACCATCGAAGAAGCCTCCCGGCGTTGGGAAGAGGCGGTCAAGCGCGGCGGAGATATCCGCCTCCCTGAGGCAATGATCCCCGTCGAACAGGCGTGCGGCAGAGTGACGGCTCGCCCGGTCTTCGCGGGAGTTTCATCGCCGCATTACCACGCGGCGGCGATGGATGGCATCGCCGTTGCCGCTGCGACGACCTACGGAGCGTTGGAAACCCAGCCCAGAGAACTCCGGCTCGAAGAGGAAGCCGTTTTTGTCAACACCGGCGATCCCATTCCTGAACACTTCGACTCGGTCATCAAGATCGAGGACGTCCGCCAATTGGACGAGGAGACCGTCGAGATCTATGCGCCGGTTGCTCCGTGGAACTACGTTCGCATCGTCGGCGAGAACGTCGTCGCGACGGAAATGATTGTCTCGCAGGGGCAGAGGCTGCGACCGGTAGACGTCGGCGCAATCCTGTCGGCGGGGGTCACGGAGATTTCAGTGCGGCAGAAGCCAAAGGCGATCATCATCCCGACCGGCTCCGAAGTGATTGAGCCGGGTGAGCCGCTGCAACCGGGGAGCGTCATCGAGTTCAACTCCCGCGTGGTGGGATCCATGCTGGAAGAGTTGGGAGCGACCTTCGACCGACACTCGATCCTTCCCGACACGTATGACGGCATACGCGATACGATCATGAAATGCTCCGATGAATGCGACCTCGTGATCGTACTTGCCGGAGCCTCGGGGACCGGCTCGAGGGACTTCGTGCCTTCGGTGCTCAACGAGTTGGGTGAGGTGATCGCACACGGGGTTGCGTATCGTCCGGGGAAACCGGTGTTGCTGGGGATCGTCAACGGCAGACCGGTCATCAACCTTCCAGGCTATCCTGTCTCCGCCATCACCAACTTCGACCTGTTCGTGAAACCTCTGATCTGCTGGATGTTGGGTTGTCCCCTGCCACAGCCGCAGCGACTGAAAGCCAAGCTGACCCGCAAAGTTACCTCTCCCATGGGGCTGGAGGACTTCGTCCATGTTCGACTCGGTAGAGTCGGCGACGAATACGTCGCCTCACCGGGACGCAGCGGCGCGAGCGCCATCGTGGCGATGTCGCAAACGGATGGCATGTTCCGCATTCCGGCTCTCAGCGAAGGGGTGATGGAGAACGAGGAAGTGCAAGTTGAGTTGCTCCGCGAGCAGATTGAGATTGACAACACGGTTCTCATCGTCGGCAGTCACGATATGAGTCTTGACCTGCTGGCGAACGTCCTGCGCGGACGCGGAAGTGATATTCGGATTTCCTCCTCTCATGTCGGCAGCTATTCCGGTCTCGCCGCGTTGGGACGCGGCGAGTGCCATGCGAGCGGAACTCATCTGCTTGACACCGAGACCGGCGAATACAACCTCCGCTTCGTCCGCGAGCTGGTTCCCAACCAATCTGTTACTCTCGTCACGGTGTCGTATCGCGAGCAAGGACTCATGGTCGCCCCCGGCAATCCGAAAGGCATCCAGTCCATCGCCGACCTTGCGCGGGAAGAGTTGCGCTACATGAACCGCCAGCGCGGCGCAGGCACGCGCATCCTTCTCGACTACGAGTTGAAGAAGGTCAACATACCCCCTCGTCAGGTTGTCGGCTACAACCGCGAAGTCTACACTCACCTCGCCGCAGCTTCCGCCGTCGCGTCCAATGCGGCCGACGCCGCCCTGGGCATCCGCGCCGCCGCAACCGCCATGCACCTCGACTTCATCCCCGTCGCACAAGAGCGATACGAGTTGGCAGTCCTAACGGAGATCCTCACCGAACCTCGAACGCAGGAAGTGCTTGAAGTCATCAACTCGGAGGAGTTCAAGGAGTCTCTCGCGGCGATGGGAGGGTATGATGTGGCGGAGACGGGAGAGCAGAGGGTGGCTTGAAAATCATCCGTTGCTTCACTGCAGGGGTTGCATTATACTTCCTGTCAGTAGTGACATTTGTCCGGTCAATAATCGATGAAGATACCGAACCGAGAGAAGGCGGAGATTGCTCCTGAAAAGCTTACCGAATACCTGCTCAATGCGGATCACAGGCGAGGGGGTTCGAAAGCGCAGCTACTATCGGAGTTTGGTTACCATCCGGCGAATTGGCATCGGCTGGTTTACGACCTGCGGGAGTTCCACTTGAGCGCCGAAGTGGAACTCGTTCGCGAGACCCTTTACGGCACTCGATATGAGATTCGTGCTCCCCTTCTTACACCGGTCGGACGATGGCTTACCCTCAGAACCATCTGGCAGATTGATGAGGGAACGGACACACCACGAATGATCACTTTGTTCCCGGACTAAGGGTAAGGGAAAGGAGTTGCAGAGGTGTTTCAACTCTATACGGATGTAGTATTGCGAAGGGATCTTCTGTCTGAAGGCTTGCGAGCCGGTGACGTAGGCGTTGTAGTCGAACGGCATGATGTCCCTGGACGTGAAACGGGTTACAGCGTGGAGTTCTTCGACATGCTGGGGAACACCATCGCCGTCGTTGTGCTGCCCGGGAGTTGTTTACGCGCACCCACTCCCGTGGATCGCCCCTGCGTGCGTTCGGAAGCTATCGCCACCTGAAGGTGGACGGTGTGTCATGAATTGAATTCCGTTACCATCCTGAAGCAGGGAAAACACGTAGCCATGAGAACAGAGGGAGAGAATCATGATTCACCAACTGATTCAGGTGATTGAGAGCATTCGGGGAAAGCTGGAGAGCTATCGTCGTCTTTCGCTGAAGGAAACGCCCACCCGCACGATCATCATTGATCCTCTGCTTGAGGCGCTGGGTTGGGATGTGCGCGACCCGGATGAAGTTCAGTTGGAATACCCAACGGTGGATGGGAAGTCAGTGGACTATGCACTGATGATCAATGGTAAGCCCACGCTGCTGGTTGAAGCCAAGTCACTCGATGACGCGTTGAACGATGTGAAAGCGATCACCCAGGTTGTCGGCTATGCGGCAAATGATGGCATTGTTTGGTGCGTTCTCACCAACGGTGTGAAATGGAAGGTCTACCGCAGCGTCGAGAAATGCCCAGCCCCCGACAAGCTGATGTTTGAAGTCTCGTTCGATCCGCATGAAACCGAAGGTCTCACCGTCCAACAGATTGCTGAGCAGATGTGGCGGTTCTCGCGTGAGGAAATGGCGAAAGGCACTTTGGACACAATCGGAGAACAGACCTTCACCGATGGCAAGGTGCGGAAGGCGCTCGATTCCCTCGTGCGCGAACCTCCACGAGCCTTCCTCAACCTCGTAAGAACCCTCGTCGGTGACGAGAACCTTGCTCCGCAGAGGATTAAGGAGAGTCTCGCGCGTGTCTGGTCGCAAGGTCAACCCACAGCGGCAACGGAACCTGCTGTTCCCCCATCAGGAATCGTGAAGCCAGATGCACAGGAGTCGCGCCGGAGTGCAGGTGCAAGGAAGGCTTGGGAGACTCGAAAAGGCAAACCTCCAAAGCGAACCTACGATGAAGCGGAACATACCTTTGGTAAGCCTCAGGAGGTGTTGGAGCTTTACCTGGGTTTAGACCGATTCTGCTCATCGTTGGGTCCCGAAGAGGTCGAGAAACAGTGTCGGGCCAAACATATAGGCTACCGCCGCGGTAAGAGCGTTTTCTGCTCAGTTCATCTCCAACAGAGCGGTCTCCGAGTGTGGCTCAAACTGAAATATGGAAGACTGGAAAACGCACCTGACTTTGCCCGCGATGTCTCCGCCACAGGTCACTGGGGTGTTGGTGACCTTGAACTTGGCATTACCAACATGAGCCAGTTGGAGGAATCCAAGCCGCTGATTCGGATGTCGTTTGAGGCATCTGGATGAATTGTCGCTATCGGGAGAGCAGCATGGCGAGACCACGCAATAGAAAGCATAGCCTGAAATATAAGGCCCTCTGCGACCGTCTTCTCGAGGTGGATCCCAACATCGTTGAGATCGACCTGTTCGGCTCGAGCGCCTACGCCCCCGAGGTCGCGCAGGACGTGGACCTCCTCGTGACAACAAGGCGGAAGAAACGGATTGACCGTTACTGGGATGCGACCGGCGAGTGGCCGATGCACGTGGATGTGTTGGTGCGCAGCGTCAGGGAATCGGTATCGCCGGACATTGCCTATTCGGTGGCGGGTTGCGGACAAGCTATCTACGGTTCCGGTGAGGTATTGAAGGAGGTCAGAGAAAAGATGGCAGTCCCTACTTTTGATGAGGCCAGAAAGGTCCTCGTAGCCGCAGATAAGTATCTCTCCGATGCCCATGAAACGATTGATTCCTTCCTGAAGCATCAGCCCTATCGCACAACTTTCAATACGATATTTGAGGCTGCACGCCATGCGGTGATGACCTCCCTCAACACCGATGAAACGCGTTGGGGAGAACTGCGCCGGGGTCTTCCGCAGGAACTGGGAGAACGGTTCCGGAAGACCATCAACATCTGCCACGTTCAATATTGGTATGAAGGTCGCTATCCGAAAGATCGAGTTGATGTGGTCTACGCTCAATGGAGGGAGACCGTGAGCCAATTCATCGACGAACTTGAACAA
>JACQGJ010000710.1 GCA_016199605.1 Armatimonadota bacterium
CTCAGTCTCTCCGAGATCACCCATCGCCTCCAGGTGGAGGGCGTGAAACTCTTCGCCGATTCCTTCAATCAGTTGCTCAACGCCATCGAGCAGAAGCGCCAGCAATTGCAGGGAGCCGCACCGCAGACTCCGACTCCATGAATGTAACAAAGGATCATCTCTCGTCCAACCCTTTTCGCGAAGGGCTCCGCCTTGAAAAAACCCCGGAGCCGTGCGCTGTGGTGATCTTTGGTGCGACCGGTGACCTGACCGCGCGCAAGCTGATGCCGGCGCTCTACAATCTGTTCCTCGAGCGCTTGCTCCCCACCGGCTTTTCGGTGGTGGCCTTCGCCCGAAGGGAGAAGACCGTCGAGCAGTTCCGGACCGAGATGCGCGAGGCGGTTAGCGCCCATTCGCGCACTCAGCCCCTCCAGGCGGGGGTGTGGAGGGCCTTTGCCGAAGGAATCTTCTACCACCGGTCCGATTTCCGTGAAACTGAGGGCTTCGTTGGGTTGGGGCAACTGCTGAACCGCATCGACCGGGAGCGTGGTACCTGCGGGAATCGCATCTACTACCTCGCAACTCCGCCCGACTGCTACGATGACATCATCACGCAACTGGGCCTCGCAGGGCTGGTGGAATCTCCTCCCCGCGTCCAGGGACAGGTTCCCGACTCCGGGCCCGGAGGGGACGACCAGACGGGTTGGTCGCGCATCATCGTCGAGAAACCTTTTGGGCACGACCTCGCCACGGCTCACGGTTTGAATGAGATGCTTCTCTCAGTCTTCCGTGAGAACCAGGTGTACCGTATCGACCACTATCTCGGCAAAGAGACTGTCCAGAACATCCTGATCTTTCGATTCGGAAATGGGATCTTCGAGCCTGTCTGGAATCGCCGGTACGTCGACCACGTTCAGATCACAGCCGCAGAGAACCTCGGAGTCGAGGGACGCGCGGGATACTTCGAACCGACAGGGACCCTGCGCGACATGGTTCAGAACCACCTCCTGCAGCTCCTCGCGCTGGTGGCGATGGAGCCGCCCGCGTCGATGGAGGCCAGCGCGGTTCGGGACGAGCGCCTCAAGGTGTTTCGATCGCTGCACCTTCCTGAGCCAGAGGAGATCGCACAGTGCAGCGTGAGGGGTCGCTATTCGGAAGGCTCACTCGCGGGTCTGCATGTGCCGGGCTATAGGGAGGAGCCTGGAGTCGCTCCGGATTCAACGACGGAGACTTTCGTCGCGATGAGGTTGAGGATTGACAACTGGCGATGGGCCGACGTGCCCTTCTTCCTTCGATCCGGCAAACGGCTGCCCAAACGGGTCACTGAGATCTCGATTCAATTCAAACGCCCTCCGCTGCTTCTGTTCGGTGAAGCCGGGAGAACGGTTGAACCCAACATCCTCACCCTCCGGATCCAGCCCGACGAAGGCATCTCTCTCAAGTTTGGCGCCAAGCTTCCGGGGCAGAGCATGCGCTTGCGTTCGGTGAACATGGATTTCCACTACTCCACTTCCTTTGGCGTTCAACCTCCGGAAGCCTACGAGCGATTGCTCCTGGATTGCATGCTCGGAGATTCGACCCTCTTCACGCGGCGCGATGAGGTGGAGGCGGAATGGCAATTCGTCGACTCAGTTCGTCTTGGATGGCAGGACACCTCCACCGTTCCCCTCTGCGAATACCAGGCTGGAACCTGGGGACCGGACGAGTCTCATGCGTTGATTGCCCGCGACGCTCGTCGTTGGAGGAGGTTGTGAACCGATGGTGAGTTCCGCGACTTCCGAAGCCCTTTTCAGCGGACAGTCTGTCGGTGTTGATGTTACCCAGATTGAGCGAGAGCTGGCCTTGCTGTGGAAGAACGCGGCCCGGGCAGAGGAGGGGAAGGAAGAGAAGCCCAACGACGGTCAACAGGCCGTCATGCGGGCCTGTGTCGCTAACCTCCTGATCTACGTGGGCAGCGAGAAGGGAACCGGGTCCTTCGATCCGGAGGGTGTCGCCGGCGCGCCCGGGGAGAGTGCTTCCCTCTCTGATATCATCACCGAGATCGTTGCCCGTCATCCCTGCCGGGTCCTCCAGATCAGCACCCACACCAGAACGGGAGAGCCCCCGATCAAGGCATGGATCTCCGCCCGATGTCAGTTGCCCCAAAACGGAAAACGCCTGTGCTGTGAGCAGATCAACCTGTCGGTCCTTGAGTCAGCGATGGCCGAGGTCGGGGGGCTCGTCCTCCCGTTGCTGGCTCCCGACATCCCCGTTTACTTCTGGTGGTTGACCTCAGATCAGCCCCAGGGCAGGTATGACAGAGCGCTGGATTTCTCTCTCCCTTTCTACGAGGAGCTTGCCGAGAGTGTGGACCACGTACTGTTCGACTCGTCCTGCCTCTCCCATCCTGAAACGACATTGGTCAGACTGCTGTATGAGATGGATCGACGAGGCGACGCCCTGGCCTTCCGAGACCTCAACTGGGCCCGCCTGACCCCGTGGCGGCAACTGACCGCCCAGTTCTTCGACTCTTCGGAAATGCAGCACTTCCTGTCCGGACTGGAGAGTGTGGTCATTGAAGGCGAGCCCGACCATCGGCCCGTGTCACAGCAATCGTTGCTCTTCGCCGCCTGGATCGCGACTCGACTTGGGTGGAAACTCGCCGCGACTCAAAAGTCGGACACGGAGTGGACGATTCGATTGCGGGGGCAACAAGAAGCGATGATACGGATTGCAGGCCACGGTGGCTCAGGAGGCGAGGTCACGGCAGTTCAGTTGAACTCCACCCGGGGCGAGCAACACGCCGTCTTCTCCGTTCGTCGCGCCGAAGACGCGATATCTGCAATCACGTCAGAGCAAATCGGCGAGGCCGCTTCGAGGCAACGTCGTGTGCGGATGCGCTACCGTACGGAGAGCCGGTTGATGGGGGATGAGCTTGAAGTTGCCGGTCGGGACGTCGTATATGAGGAGTCTCTCGCGATGGTTGTAAGGATGTTGCAGTGACGCGCTGGAGTTTCGACGGTTAACCCGGCTCCGGCGCTCGCTTTTCGGCGAGGATCAGGAAGTACGGAAGATGACAGACAGACAACGCGGACTCGTGAGTCCGAGTCTTCTGTCTCAGAAAACGCACTCGCTCCTTCTCTTGTGGGGTCAGCGGCAGTCCCCCGAGAAGGTCCCACCGCAAGGATTGCGGCGGCCCAGTCGAGTTCAGAAACTCGATCTCAACCCTCATCCCCGCGCCCCCAAACGCCGCCGGCAGTTTCCTGCCGACCAACGGATCGGCTCCCGCTCTGCGGAGTGCTGCCATCCAGATCTCCTTCGAGGCAAACTCCTCGGGAGACTCGATCATCCCCCCAAAGTCAGGCTCGATGGCGACCAACCTGCCACCAGGGGTCATCACCCGCGCGATTTCTTGTGCAGTACCGGGAAGGTTGCCGACCCAGAGCAGAACGTTCTGGGCGAAAACGAGGTCGAAGGAACCGGACCTGAAAGGAAGTCGTTCGGCAAACCCATTCACAACGAAAGGCATTGAAGTCTCCCGGAGTGCATGGCACTCCTTGTCCAGTCCCACCACGGTTCTTCCCGACCGTCGCGCAAGCTCCTCGGCGACCGCGCCGTAGCCGCATCCAAGATCCAAGACCCGATTGCGATGGGCGATGCCGGCCCGTCTCAGTAGTCGCGCTCGCGCCGGCGCCAGCCAACTCGCCTGGGCTTTCAGAAGGGAAGGAGAGGGGAGATGCGGGAGGTCTTGCATGGTGGCTCCGTGATTGCCTGGAATGGAGGTGCGATGCGGAGGCGTCCTCCATCAATCCCCTGCTTCGGCCCCGACCCGGAGCTACTTCCTCCACCGCATCAGTAGATTGTGTTGGAGTCCCCGACCGGGAGCGAGGGGTTCGACGACGAGGTACTCGATCCATGTGCCAGACGTCACACGGTAGCCGTAGCCCACCGTCCACTCCGTCAGGGTCTCAACATGCCGGTCCGGGACCGCGCTTGTTGGGGCGCTTCCGACAACGTCCGCGTACGAGAGGAAATCCTTGTGGACTCTTCTCTTCAGCAAGCTTGTATCAAAGAACACAAAGGTCCTGTCCGTCAACCAGTGCTGCCCACCCAGGTGGAAAGCGATGGATGGGTTGCTCTCCGATTCATCCTCTTTCAGGTTTCCCGAAGGGAGGTACGTCTTAACTGCCGTTTCCTGACGAGCGCCCCCAACAAGGTCGAAACCAAACGCGGTCCGTGGAGACGGAGTGAAGCCGAATCCGAACCCCAGTCGCAGGAACCGATCCCTGACCGATTCTGCGGCGAGACCTGCGGCGTCGGAGAAGTCGCCGTCACCATCGAGATGGATCATCCGAAGCGCGGCCCCCCATGCCCACCGGTCTGAGAGGCGCTTTCGAGCCCGGATCTCCGTATGCCATCCGGAAAACGTCTCGGCAGCCCTGTCCAGCGGCGTGGCGAGGGAATCCACCAAATGAGTAGTGTCGCGAACATCGGAGTGAGCTTGCGTGAGGCCCACAGACCAGCCCAATTCCACACGTCCCCGAGTGATCGTTCTGACTCCGAGGATCCCCTCCTGGAGGTCAGCGCTGCCTTTCGCCGTAGATACCTCCGAGTCCTCGGGAATACCTGGCGCACTTTGCCGGTAGGTGGAGGTACTGTGGCTGCCGGAGGTGTGGTATCGCAGAAGAACCCCGGCATCGAAACGATCGAAGGGACGCGCCGCGACGACGCCGACATCGACAGCATTGAAGCGAGAGGACAGGTCCGGCGAGTCCGGGGTGCCAGCCTGGGTGAAGGAGGTCGGCGCTCCGCCCACCAGAGCGGTTCCGAGGAAAGAATTCGTGTCCGAGGCCTGTTGACGTTGAAAGGTTCCGAACCCGCCGAGCACGTCACCCGAAGCGGTGGGATGGAAGGTCGAGGCCCAAATCTCTGAACCGTTGGAGGATTGCTTCTGGCTCTCCCCCACGCCAGTCACGGTCGCTCCAGCGATCGAAAAGCCGGAGGGAGTGTCGCCGACTTGACGACTGGCAGTCCCGACTCGACTGAAGACCTGGGAATCCGCATGGTCCGCGGCAGCGGCATACGCCGGATTGCGGAGGGAGTCAATGTGCAAGTCGGAGAAGGCAAGGAACTTCTCCGTGGGCAACTGCTCCGTCTCCTCAACGGCCGCATCCTCGATACGATCGAGAGCAGACCCGTTGCCGGAGCCTTCTTTCCCCTCGCCGGAGGACAGGGGAGTAGGAGGCATGGGAGGTTGACCGGCATACACAATCGTCTTCGCTCCTGCGTTGACATCAGTGGCGTCATCGGGGTTGCCGACGTTGGCGACGGCGACCGTTCCTTTCGTCACACCCACAACCGTCCGGGTCGCATCCGCGACCACGAAGAACTCCGTCCCCCGCACGCCGATGATCGCCGTCGCTGTTGTGGCTCGGGTCCGCAAAGATTCGCGTGACCGCTGGATCTTCATCCGCAGGCTTCCGCGGGCCAACTCGATCAAGCCCTTGGTGGCGCTTTGAGAGGCGGGGGCCGTGTCGTCGTGCAGGATCGCCGTTGTGCTTGCCCCGATGAGCGACTGGCTCCCCTCCGCGAAGGTAACCGTGAGTCCGCTACCGACGCTGGTCCGGATGTGGTCGCCCTCCTGCAGGGCTGATTTCAGAGTGATCCGCTGCCATCCCGCGGCCCCCCGCTCGAACTCGCAGAGCCCGTGAGCCCTGACCACCCGCACTCCAGCGGCAAGCGAGGAGCTGACCGAGACGGTTACTATCGCCAGAAATAGAAGCCTGCTGATTCCGTAAGTTCCTTTCATTCACACCACTCCTGAGGTTTCAACGAGTTCCGGGGGCTTGTTCTCCTGGGGTGAATCCTCTCCGTACTCCCTGGCCCCGCGGCCTCCTGCGGGCGCGCTGAGTCCGAAAACCTCCACCGGTTCGCTCCGCCCTTTCACTTGCACGCTACCAAGGGGTTCGGCAAGGAAATCTACCGTGATCCGGTCGAGGGTGTCACGCGTTATCACAAGCGGGCGCTGATAGGTTCTGGTTAGGCCCATCACCCGGGCGGCAACATTAACATTATCACCGATCACTGTATAGTCCATTTTTCTTCCCGCAGCGCCCATGTTCCCGACGACCATCTCACCCGTATTGATACCGAAGCCAATCTGCACTTGCGGCTTCCCTTCGGTTTGCCATTGCGTTTGCAGACGCCGGACTCGCTCCAGCATATCCAGCGCACAGCGAACGGCCAGCTCGGCATGGTTGGCTTGAGGCAAAGGCGCCCCCCAAAACACCATGATCTCGTCTCCCACAAATTTGTCGAGTGTGCCGTCGTGCTCAAAGACGGAGTCGGCCAGGTGGTCGAAGACTTCATTCAGCATCTTCACGATCTCTTCGGGCTGCCTGTTTTCAGAGAAGGTGGAAAAACCGACGAGGTCTCCAAACAGGACCGTCATCTCTCGGCGGTCACCGTGCAGGGAGGCCAACTCCGGGTGTAACGTCACTTGCGACACGATCTTGGGTGACACGTAACTGGAGAAGATCGAGCGGAGCCGACGTTTGTCCCTTCCTTCGGTGGAGTATCCGTGCAATCCGAGGACGAGAGAGAGAAGGATTACTTCGGCGATTGGGTACACCGTGTCCAGCCAGAGACCGCGCCGCTGCAGGACAACCTGGACGAAAAGGAGATAGGATACCGCAATTATTCCAGATGAAAGATAGGCGACATGCGCGGAGGCAAGGGCAAACAGAAGAGTAAGCATGGTCCCCACAATCACGATCGCCGCAATATCGGCCACGAGACACAGCGTCCTATCCCGGTAGATGAAATCCCGGGTGAGCAGAGTGTGAAGCATCTGCGCATGGATGAAGATGCCTGGCATATTGTCTGACACCGGCGTCACCCGCAGGTCGTAAACGCCGGGCGCAGTCACACCGACCAGGACGAGTTTACCGGTAAAGGTCTGCGGCGGAATGTGCCCGCGAAGCACCTCGACGAAGGAGACCTGCTTGAACCCATCCGATGCACCTTCACCAGCAACGCGATAGGGCAAAAGCATCTGGTTGTTCTCATCGAGGGGCACCCGGTTCGATCCCAGAGAAGCCCACTCACCCAGACGAAGCCTCCCCCATCCGGGCTTTCCCTTTTGGGCGACACGCAGCATGGCGACATCGAAGGAAGTCTGCAAGGCGTCCAGATACAGCACGCCGAGAGGTACGCGCCGAACGACGCCGTCGGGGTCGGGCGCGATATTGATAAATCCGATTCCCGCGGCGACATCGGAGAGAGACGCGATGGGGATATCTGCCGCCTCGCCATAGGGAGGCGAGAAAATGTCAATGCGATTCGCATTCTCTACGTGTCCATACGCGCTGGCTTGCAGGCAGGCGAGCTTGGAGTCCACAACCTCGGGGGAGTCCTTCGTCTCAAGCGCGGTGTCGAGAACTGCGGCCAGAACGACGTTGCCCCCCTTCAGGACGGCGCGCTGGAGAACCACATCGCCACTCGTGGAACGGATCTCTTCCATGACGGGAGAAACCTCACCCGGTCGCCGTTGCGACCATCGCCTCAAAGCTCTGTCAACGGCTGGTGGAATCTCCTGCTCCGGTTCGCTGAAGATCACGTCGAACCCTACTGCGCCCGGCTTCCCCTGTTCGATGACCTCCAGCGCGTGCGCCAGCACTTCGCGGTGCCAGGGCCAACGTCCCAATTGCCGCAGACTGGCGTCGTCTACGGCGACAACGACGATACGGGGGTCCTTCGATACATGAGGCATGACGCGCAATCTGAAATCGTAGATTCGGGTATCCAAATCCCGGAACAGATTGAGGCTGGAGAGAGTCTTGTCGAAGAAGAGATTGAATGACAGGTACACAACAAGAAGCAGAACGGTAACCGCTGCTCCCCAGATCACGCGCATTCGACGGGCTTTGCGTTCGGTCATGCGAGTCCCTTGTTAGTCCAGTGACGCATCCAACCGGGTCGTTACGCGATTTCTTCCGGTGCGCTTGCTATGATACATCAACTCATCTGCTTTTGTAATGAGCGAATCCAGAGAGTCATCTTCGTGCGCCAGAGCCGCGCCCATCGAGACTGTCAGCCGAACTCGCGAGGAACCCGACCTCAGGCTGGAGGCCCCGAGAAGAACTCGGACCCGCTCCGCGATGGACACAAGACGGTCTTCATCACCGACGTTCACGAGAACGACCACAAATTCCTCTCCTCCCCAGCGCCCGACAAAGTCAAAGGATCGCGCGGTGTTCAGGAGAGTTCTGGCTACCATTCGCAAGGCTCTGTCCCCAACCTCGTGGCCATGGATGTCGTTGATTTCCTTGAAGTGATCAAGGTCAACGAAGAGCAGGCCGCAAGGCCACCCATAACGACGCATCTGGTCAAGGGCGCCCTGGAGATGGGCCTCGATGTATCGCCGGTTGCCCAGCTCGGTGAGTGGGTCAAGCAGAGCCATTTTCTGGAGTTCTGCGATTCTCTGGGTAATTGCGACCTTTGAGGAGTTGTCCTGGAACACCTCCACGGCACCGATCACCTCACCGCTTTCGTCTTGAACGGGAGTAGCTTTGACCAGGACCGGGATTCGATGGCCGTCTCTATGACGGAGGAAGATCTCTCCTTCCTGCAACTTGCAGCGGGCCATTGACTTCGCGAGGGGACACAGATGCTTGCACATGTTCACCCCTCCGTGGTCAACGTGCATCAGGAGATTGTCAAAACAGCGCCTGCCGACTATCTCCGAAGCCTCATATCCAGTCAGGACTTCCGCGCCCTTGTTCCAGTATTGGATGCTTCTGTCCTTGTCAACGAAGTAGACAGCGTCAGATAGATTATCAAGAAGGTTCTTGTAGAAATCCTTAACCATGGGGTCGCATGCCAATCTGTAGGTTCCCGTTCGCAGAAGCTGATCAGACAACAGCAAGGCCGGGGCTGAAAAACCCCGGCCTCTCATTTGTCGTTCCTCGGTGCGAATTGCAGCGCCCCTCACCGTCCTTGTTTCATGTTCTCGGTTGAACGGCTCAGCGCCAGCGATCCTATTGTACGGTGACCTTGACCGTCTGGCTGTTGTTGGCGACGTTCTTCTC
>JACQGJ010000711.1 GCA_016199605.1 Armatimonadota bacterium
GTCCCCGATTCCTGGACGACTTCTGGCAGAAGCGCCTGGATGAAGAGAGTCCAGGAGAGTTGAACCAGTCGTCCGGTATATCAGAGGCTTTGTTCAGCGTGGACGAGATGCTGGAAGTCGCTGAGGCGGCTTTCCGGGAAGGTGTCGCCGAGCACATCTTCATGAGTGTTGGTCTCACTGATGAGCCGGATGGAGGGCTGCAGTTTCTCGAGCCGTACATCGCCGCCATCAAGAGACACTTCGATACCCTCTTGCGGGTAAGCGCCAGCCCTCCAGGCGATGAGGAATGGGTTGACCGGGGCTACGCTCTGGGGATCGACTCCATTGCCTTCAATCTCGAGGTTTTCGACATCCGCACTTACCAGCAAGTCGCACCCGGGAGGGCTCGACGAATTCGGAGAGACCAGTACCTCGAGCGGCTTGCGCGGGCAGCGCGCATCTATCCCAATGGCGCAGTGCTCAGCCATCTGATTCTCGGTCTGGAACCGCTTGAAACAACCCTCGCCGGGATCAAGGCGCTATGCGAGTTGGGAGTTCTGCCGACGTTGTCTGTGTTTCGTCCTTTGCTGGGCACCGGTCTGGAAAACTGGCCCTCCGTGGAAACCGCTCAACTGGCGCCCGTGGCGGCCTACCTGTTTCGCGCTGTGCGGGAGCACAAAATCTCGATGACCTGGGCCAAGAGTATCAGCAACGAGATCACCCCCATCGAGGGTCGTTTCTTCACCCTGGAGGACGCTGAAGCGGAGGTCAGGAGACAGAACTTCTTCCTGAGCCGCACCGGATCGCTGCTGGCGAGAAACCTGTCAAGCCTGCGTCGCATGTTGAGGGTGAAGACCGCCAGCAATTCCTTCGACTCGGCGGGTTTGTGAGCTTATGAGCCAACTTACTGAAATAACGGAGAGACCGTCGGACTCCGGTGCAGGGACTGTGCAGCAACGGATTGTAGTCGACACGCGCCCTCTGGGTCAGGTGTTGCTGGAACGCAGCAGAAAACCTCTGACCTTCCTCGTGTTGTTCCTGCTCTTTGAGATCATCATTCACCTGCCGACCCCGAACGGCCTCACTGTTCCCGGCCAGAAGGCCCTTGCAGTTTTCGTAGTCTGCCTGGGGCTCTGGGTGACCAGCGTGATTCCGCTGGCTGTAACCAGTCTCCTGGCAATCATCCTGCTGCCGATGCTGGGCATCATCGACAGCTCGAAAACCTACGGGAAGTTCGGCAACGAAGCGGTGTTCTTCATCCTCGGCGCCTTCATCCTGGCCGGCGTGATGATGAAATGCGGACTCAGCGCGCGGGCTGCGCTGGTGTTGCTGCGCCAGTTTGGAGGAACGCCAAGACGGCTGGTGTTCGGGGTGCTCTTCTGCTCGGCGGCGCTATCTCTGGTCATGCCGGAACATGCCGTGGCTGCGATGATGTTCCCCATCGTGTCCGAGATCGTACGTGGGCTGCACAGTCGCGGAAGGCAGATGAGGTATGCGACCTCCCTTTACATGTGCATGGGCTGGGGCGCGATGGTTGGCGGAGTCGGCACGATGTTGGGTGGCGCCCGCGCCCCCCTCGCTGCTGCCATCTTCCACGAATCCACCGGCCAGAGCATTTCCTTTGTGGATTGGATGAAAGTTTCCATGCCGTTGGCGATCTGTATGCTGCCTGCGACCTTTGCCGCTATTTCGCTGGCCTTCCGCTGCGACCCCCCAAGCATCGTCGAGGCGCGAGAGATGCTGCAAAAGAGGATCCGCTCGCTGGGTCGCATGAAAGCCGATGAACGCACGACAGCCGTTGTGATGGTCCTCACCATCATCGCCTGGGTCGGATGGGGGCATGAGATCGGCCTCGCGAACATCGCAATCAGTGCGGTCGTAGTGCTATTCATGCTGGGAGTTGTCAAGTGGAAGGACGTCGAGGAATACGTCAACTGGGGAATCATCCTGATGTATGGGGGGGCGATCTGCCTTGGGTGGGCTTTGGAGAACACGGGGGCAGCCCTCTGGATTGCGAAGCTGACCATCGCCCGTTGGGCTGACACACCCTTTCTACTCGTCGCCAGCTTCTCGCTGGTCAGTATAGTGCTCACGGAGGGAATGAGCAACTCCGCTGTGGTCGCGATGCTCTTGCCGCTGGGACTGAGCTTGACCCGCGACCTGGGGCTCGATCCGAGGATCGCCGTGTTCGCCATCGCCGTCCCGGCCGGTTTGGGATTCAGCCTCCCCATGGCGACGCCGCCAACGGCCATCGCCTACTCTTCCGGGCTGTTTCGCTTTCGTGACGTTGCAGCCGCGGGAATCCTGCTCGACTTGACCGCATGGGTGTTTTTCGTCGTGTTGGCCAAGCTTTACTGGCCAGTGATCGGAATGTCGCTGGCAGTGTCAGGGCATCACTAAGTACAGCTTTGCACAAATGTCTTCCGAGTTGTCATTGCCACGACCGGAGGGAGGAAGCAATCCCCTCCAGGCAACACGGCAAGCCTTGGGGATTGCGCCTGCCCAAGGGGCAGGACCACTCCGTTCGCAATGACA
>JACQGJ010000712.1 GCA_016199605.1 Armatimonadota bacterium
AGTTCTCCTCAAAGGTCGCAGAAGCGGGTTAGTGGAACTGGCATCGAGTACTACTGGGACAACGTGCTCGGAGGCAGACCGGGGAAGATGGAAGCCGAAGTGGATGCCCGAGGCAATCCCATCCCGAATGGCCGCAAGAGGTTCATCGCCCCGGTCGAAGGCAAACATGTCATCCTCACCATCGACGACAAGATTCAGTTCTACACAGAGCAGGCGCTGCAAAAGACCTGGGAGAGATACCATCCCAACTGGGTGACCGCTATCGCAATGTGTCCCAAGACAGGAGAAATCCTGGCCATGGCGACGCGACCCGGCTTTGATGCAAACCACATCCTCCCCGGTTCGATCCGATTCACCAGCAACCCCGCTGTCGGCTTCCCCTACGAACCCGGAAGCACCTTCAAGATCGTCACTGCTTCGGCAGTCCTGCAGGATCTCCCTCCCGAGGTCGCTCAAAAGAAGTTCAACTGCTCGGGGACTATTCAAGTTGGAAAGCACACGATCCATTGCTGGATCCTTGCCAAAGAAGGCCGTGGGCATGGACCGCAGGACCTTGCAGACGGGATCAAGAACTCCTGCAACATCGCGATGGTTGGATTCTCAAAGTACCTGGGCCCGGATCGGCTTCATAACTATGCTCGGCTTTTTGGGGTAGCGGAACGGACGGGGTTGGGGTGTCCCTATGAGCAGAAAGGCGACCTGCCCGCGACCTCTACTTGGGATTCCGCCAGATTGGCGAACATCTCCTTTGGACAGAGCCTCACCGTGACCCCCATCCAGCTTCTACGAGCAGTAAGCACCATCGCCAATGGCGGGGAGATGATGCAGCCCTTTATCGTCAGGGAGTTGCGGAGCCAGGAAGGCGATTTGGTACAGAGCTTCCACCCGAAAGTGGTCCGCCAAGTGGTCACCCGGGAGACAGCCCGGAAGGTAGCCGCCATGATGGAGCGTGTCGTCTCCGAGGGAACAGGCAAGCTGGCGGCCGTGCCAGGATATCATGTATCGGGCAAGACAGGCTCCGCCCAAAAGGTCGAACATGGTGTCTATGCACGAGGGAAATTCGTGTCCTCCTTCGTTGGCTTCCTTCCGGCGGAGGACCCGAAGATTGCGGTACTTGTGGTCGCGGATGAACCCAAGGGGTCGCACTGGGGATCGGTCGTTTGCGGGCCGGCTTTCTCCGAGATCGCGTCAAAGAGCATGATGAGACTGAAAGTGGAGCCTGCCCTGATAGCGGAAAGACCGCCCTCGGGTTCTGACTCCACACCGTAGCAGGATTGATTTCCAATGCCCACTCTCCAGAAGCTGACAGATGAGGTTCCTGACCTTGAGATCCATGGAGCGGGGTCGGTGCACATTACCGGGATTGCTTATGACTCCAGGACAGTTACGCCGGGGAACTTATTCGTATGTATCAAGGGATTTAAGACGGATGGCCACCGTTTCATTCAGGAGGCTCTGGCGCGCGGTGCGGCTGCAGTGCTCATCGAAGGGGCCGAAGCCCTCAGCCAACTACCAACCGGCTTTTCCGTCCTCGTGGCCCCAGATTCCCGCCGCGCCCTGGCAGAGATCGCTTGTGCCTACTATTCACACCCCAGTCGGAAACTCTGCTTGGTTGCGGTCACTGGGACGAATGGGAAAACCACGACAGCACATCTGGTCGCCTCAATACTGAACCAGGAGGGGTACCGGTCAGGGGTGATTGGAACTCTCGGGGCGAGCATCCTGGGTGACGAGGGGGAGCTCGAATTGCAGCGAACTACCCCCGAGTCGGTGGACCTTCAGAGACTGCTGGCGGAGTTCGTGGGCCGCGGAATCCAGGCAGTCACCATGGAAGTGTCTTCTCATGCCTTGAGGCTGGAACGAGTCCGAGGCTGTGCTTTCGATATCGCCGTGTTCACAAACCTGACCCAGGACCACCTTGATTTCCATGAAAGCCTGGACGAGTACCGTGCGGCCAAAGCGAGGCTGTTTACGGACTACGCCGATAGCTCCATTGAATTCAAACAGTATGGCGCCGTTATAAACGCCGATGATGCCGCCGGTCTCGAGTATGCCGCGCTGTGTCCTCTGCCGACCCTGACTTATGGAATTCAAAATGAAACGGCTCATTTGAAGGCCGAAGCGGTAACCATTGAGGCGAGTGGGGCCGCTTTCACGGCGATCCGGCCGGGCCGGGAAACCCCCATCAAACTCAAGATCACGGGTCGGTTCAACGTCTACAACGCCCTGGCAGCTTTCGGAGTTGGGGAGATGCTTGAGTTGGACCCGAAGGTGATCCGGGGTGGTCTGGAGGCAGTAGATCATCTGCCGGGCAGACTGCAGATGATCTACGAAGGTCAGCCTTTTGGAGTGTGCGTGGACTATGCGCACACGCCGGACGGACTTGAAAAGGTGCTGCACACGGCTCGAGAGATCGCGGAAGGACGACTCATCACATTGTTCGGCTGCGGAGGTGATCGCGATCCGGGCAAGCGCCCGATGATGGGATCCATCACAGCCTCGTTGAGCGACATCGTGGTAGTCACCTCTGACAATCCCCGGTCTGAAGAGCCGGAGAAGATCATTGAGGACATCCTGGCAGGAATCCCTGAAGGAGGCCAGTGTCACGTGGAACCGGACCGTGAGAAGGCGATTGGCCTTGCCATCTCGTTGGCGCGAGCCGGCGATTTCGTCGTACTGGCGGGGAAAGGCCATGAAACTTACCAGATTTTCAAGGACCGCACGATCCACTTCGATGACCGGGAAATGACGCGAGGGATCCTGAGAC
>JACQGJ010000713.1 GCA_016199605.1 Armatimonadota bacterium
ATTCACTGGTGCGCCGCGAGCCGGTGATCCGAGCCCTGGAGGGCTTGATGCATGCACGCCTCCTGCTCCGTCTTGCGGCGAGAGGTGGCTTCGATGAGGATGCGACGTCTTATGGAAGGCGCGGCGAGCCCTGTCACGTGAAGTTGTCGCGGCTATCGCGGTTGGCCCGGAATGCACCCGTTGGCCCCTGGAAGCTCTCCGATGGATCCTCGACGGGAAAAGGCGATGAGGAGACTTCTCCAGGTTTATTGTTTCTCAGGAGGGCTACCCTTGGCGCAGCAGACTTCATCGAGGTAGAGAGTTCCTTTGCTGGGTCTCTCCCCTTCGTAACATACGAACACGAATTGCCGGACTGATTTCCAGTTGAGGTGCCCGCCGGCGGCTTTGGGCCTGAAGTCCTTGAAGGGGACTTCGAACTTCTGCCATTTCTCGGTAAGACCTGCAACCAGAATGGTTCCGACGCCCTCGTTGCTGTCGTCATCTTTGGCCGTGCGATCTTTGACGACAAGCACGAGGCTGCGGAGACTTTCGGTCCGGGCCCGGAACACGAGCCGGTCATAGGCTCCCAGATCCTCGTTCTGCATCTCGTTCGTGCAGAGCCACAACCCGCTCCAGAAGGGCTTGCCCGGGTTGTCGAACTCGATCTTGGCGGCTTTGCCTTCCTTGCGCTCCAAGGCGTCCTCTTCGACGAAACTCAGACTGGCTTTGCACTCGGCTTCCTCTTTCCCCGCGTTGAACGTCCCGAAGTGGCCTCCGAGGTTGTTCTGGGCCCCGCCGGCTTTGAAGTCGGCGATAAGCAGGAGATTGGGATCGGTCGTGGCCGATTGGGTCCCCGTCTTTTCCAGCTCACCCGGCAGGGGATTGGGGTTGTTCACTTCGAAGGCGTCTCCATCCTTCTTGTACTCGGCCCCGGCAGAAACGCAAACATACTTGATGGCAGTCTCGAGATCGACCTCTTTCAGTGTGAGAGTCACCGGAGTCCGTCCCTCACCCTTCAGCGCGATCTTCACGTTAGCCTGCTTCCCGAGGTCGTCGAGGACCTTGGCGAGTTCTTCCTCGTGGACGTCGACAGTCACTTTCTGGGCGTCAGCATGACCGCTCCAGGTGAAGGCCAGAGCAACGCATAAGACTACAACAAGACGAAACTTGAACATGGTAACCCACCTCCTGACAGATCATCCCAGTACGCCCGTGATTGGCTGGCCCTCGGAAATGCGGATCGGGCGACCGATGGGGGAATCATACTCTTTTCTCCAGTCGATGCCGAGAGCCGCATACATTGTGGCCGCAACGTCTTCGATCTTGATCGGGTTCTCCACCGGAAAGGCGCCGGTGGCGTCCGTGGCTCCAAACGCCTGCCCGCCCACAGTCCCTCCGCCCGCGAAAGCTATCGTGAACGCCTGCGGCCAATGGTCGCGACCGGCGTTCTTATTGACCTTCGGTGTGCGACCAAACTCACCCATCCAGACCACCAGCGTGCTTTCCAGTAGACCGCGTTGGTGAAGATCGGAGAGCAGCGTCGCGTAGGCTGCGTCGAGTTGTGGTAGCAGTCGGCCCTTCAAAGCGTTGAAGTTGTTCTGGTGCGTGTCCCAGCCTCCCAGAGAAATACTGACGAATTTGACACCTGTCTCAACCAAACGTCTTGCCAGCAGGCAACCTTGACCGAACGGGTTCCTGCCGTACCGGTCGCGAAGCGTACGCTCTTCGTCCTCCATCCGGAACGCTTTGTGCGCCGCGGGAGAGGTCATGAAGTCGTAGGCCTGCTCGTAGTAGGCCTTCATGTCGCGGAGGACGGGGTCGTCAGCCATGGCTTCGAGGCGAGCGTCCATCGCTTGGAGGAGATTGCGGCGGCGCTGCTGACGACGAGCGTCCACTCCTTCTGGTTGGTTGAGGTTGCGGGCCGACGCATTACCTCCGCTTGGGTCTCCGACGGGGAAAGCGTTGTACTGGCCACCGAGAAAACCCGCGCCCTGGAGGGTGCCGAGAATCGACATGAACGGGGGAAGGCCGTTGGTGAATCCCCGTTCTTTCGCGACCACCGCACCATAACTGGGATGCTCGATCGTCGGAATGGGCATGCGGCTGGTTTGCAGGTAATAGGAGGCGCGCTCGTGGCTTCCCTCCGGACTGGTAATGGACCGGAGAAGCGCTACTTTGTCCATCTGTGCGGCCGTCAGGGGAAGGTGTTCGACGATCCGGATTCCATCTGCCTTCGTCTTGATGGCGCCGAAATCGCCGCGCACGTCCGTCAGGGCCTCTGGCTTCGGGTCGAAGGTGTCCAGATGACTGGGACCTCCCCCCATCCAGAGCAGAATGCAGGACTTGGCCTTGCCGGGCTCGGCAGAGGCCACCGATCGCAACCGCAGGAACTCAGGAAGCGAAAGCCCTACCGCTGTCAGCACCCCGATCTTCAGGAAGTCACGTCGCGACTGGCAGTAGAGGCACTCCTCGCCCCCCGCGAACGGCTCATCTCGCAGTGAGTCTCCGTCAGACAACGCAATGCTCCGGCTTTTCATGACCTGCCTCCTTCAATCCTTGTCTAAAGTACGTTCATAAACTCTTTGCTGTTGATCAAGGCCCAGAGCACGTCCTGGAAACCCTCTCGCCGATTGCGGCTTTCGAGGACGTGAATCTCTGACCGGTTGATTTCCTCGTGGGAAGGGCTTCGACACAAGGTCGCCAGGTAGAGCTCCTCAATGATCTGACCGTCGTGCAATCCCGAGCTCAGCAATCTACTGAGGCAGCCACCTGGCTGGCCAAGCTTTGTGTTGACTGTACCTCCGTTGATTAGCTCGAGAGCCTGAACCATGCTCCCTCCCCTCTGTTTCTCTCCCACTGTGAGGCGGCTGCATCGCCCAAAGATGTCCAGAAAATAAGACCCAACCTGAGGCCCCGGCAACTGCGCGACTCGGAACAGGCCGGTCATGCCAGGATAGTATTCGGGAACACCCGTTGCCACGTTGATTGCATCCAGCAACTGCCCTGCCGAAAGTCGATGGGGGTGGTGGTGGGAGAAGTTTCGGGAGTCTCTGCGGTTGGTCTCGTTTGGCATGGAGCTGAGCTGGTAGGTCCGTGAATTCAGAATGGTCCGCAGCAGCCCCTTGACGTCGAAGCCGTGGGTAACGAATTCGCGCGCCAGCGAGTCGAGCAACTCCGGGTTCGACGGGGGGTTTGTGGCGCGAAAATCATCCACCGGCTCGACGATCCCTTTGCCGAAAAGCTCACCCCACACGCGGTTGACCAGAGCGCGAGCAAAATATGGGTTTTCCTTTGCGGTGAGCCATTGCGCCAGCACCTTGCGCAGAGGAAGCCCGACGGATTGAAGTCCTGACTGGTATCCGTCAAGAAATCGTGGAGGAACCACTTGTCCTGAACTCGGATTCCGGATCCCCCCCCCCGTGCCGTCGAAGATCTCCAGATTCTCGCTTTTTGGATCTTCCCCAATTCGCCTGGTTCGGACTTCCGCAAAGAAGGCGGCGAAAGCGTAGTAGTCTGCCTGGGTCCATTTCTCGAAGGGATGGTTGTGGCATCGCGCGCACTCGAGTCGCATCCCGGTGAAAAGCTGGCTGGTCGCGGTCGCAAGGTCCAGCGGGTTGCCGGAGATTCGGAAGTAGTTTGCTGGCCCCTCGGTGAAGGTTGGGCCGGAGGCTGTCAATAAATCGAGAACCATGCGGTCATACGGCCTGTTGGTACGAACGCAGTCGGTGATCCACCGGTTCATCGCGATCTGTCCTTCCGGACGCGTGAAGTAGACGTTGTTGCGCAGCCAGTCGGCCCACTTCATGCTCCAGAACTCGACGTAATCGCTGCTTTCCAGAAGCTGATCGATAAGTCGCGCGCGCCGATCCGGGCGAGAGTCATGGAGGAACTCCCGGAGGTCCGATCGCCGGGGAATCTGTCCGGTTACGTCCAGATACACTCTCCGCAGGAACCCAAAGTCATCGACCTCCCCCGAGGGAGCAGTTCGGAGTCGTGCGAGTTTGGCGAACACTTTCTCATCGATGAAATTGCGGGGCGGAGGGAATCCCGAAATGGGCAGTGGAGCGCCACTCACGATGGTCAATCGAGATACGGCGATCTTTCCCAGATAGCGCGCCATCACAGCCACGTCGCCTCCCCCGTGGAGAGAGAGCAATCCGTCTGGGGAGACTTCAGCGACGCCTTCGTTGTTTGACAGGTATTTCACTTTCCTGGTGACGTCCTCGAGGGTGCCGTTTCCTTTTGAGGCGATCACAACCAACTGCTGGCGGCTCATCTCGGGGGAGGTTTTGGGGTCGTAGGACAACTGCCGGTCGGTCGGCAGGATTTTGAGACCGGTCACGAAACTGCCCTTCCGGTCGGTAAAGTTAGCGCCTGACGCAATCCATTCACGGAGGGACTGGTACGGCTCGGAGTTGACCGTGAATCGCTGACCTCCTCCGTGCGTTACCTGAGCAGTGGGTTTCATCAGGAACAGACTGTGATCGGGATCGGCAGTATTGACCCGCCGACCGTTCTCCGCTTCGGCGATCATCCTGTAGTCGGCGCGCGGTTCGTACCCGAAGAGTGACAGCTTAAGTCCGGCCTGGCCCGTAACCGCTCCGTGGCAATTGGCGTTGCTGCACCCGTGGCGACTGAGGAGGGGTTGAACCAGGGACTGGAAGTCATGGGGCGGTTCATCGCCGGCCCCATTCACCGCAACGGAAACTGAAGCCCTCAGGTCACCGACCCTGGCCGTCAGTTTCGTGAGACCATCTCGGACTGGAAGGATCACCGACGGACTGCCAAACTTCACGAGGGGAAGCCCCTCAATGGAGAAGGTGGCGTTTCTCGTCACGTCAACCCAGGTGCCGTCCGTTACGGCTCCGCTGACGAGCAACTGCTGACTGGCCAACGGGCCGTACAGAATCGGGGAAGCGGGTTCTATGGCGATGAATTTGAGGACTGGTCCAACGCTTGCCTCACGACGTTTAATCTGGGGCAACGTACCAGAACCATGGTCGCGCTTCTGCTGAGAACGCGGAGTTGCTCTTGGACGAGTTCCAGGGTTGGGGGCAGCCGAGAGGCAACGGTATGAACAGGAAAGCAGAAGGCAAGTCAGATAGAAACGGAAGCGCTTCGGACTTCGCGTTGCAGGTTTGTCTACGGACTGGGTATCACTAACCATTGGGGGCAACCAGCCTGGGAAATCAACTGCTTCCAAGTATGCCCCGTGGGAGAGGGAGAGTAAAATGCACCGAGCCCTGCCAACTCACTCCTGCTGCGTCACCCAGCCATATCCCTTCCAAGGGATGGATTTCGCCGAGCCGTCCGGGCGCAGCACCAAGTCGAGTTGCTGGTTTGGGTTGCTCCCAGTGTGGCTGCGGTGGTGGATGCAGTGTGTAATGATGGTGTGATCGGGCGCTGAGGGGTTGGCGAGACGCGGGTAGTTCTTGTGAGAGGTGACGCCGGCCTTTTGTACCGACTTCCTCCACTGTGGATCGTCGTGGGCATAGGCAAAGCCCTCCGGGCCGTAACCCCAGTAGTTCCACAAGAGTTTGTTGCCGGAAGTGTCGTAGTAGCTGCAATAGGGAAGTTGCGGGTCTGTATAGGCATGGTCCCTCTCAGCCCGATCATCCTCACAGCGAAGACGGGCCGAGCCTCTTGTCATTCTCCCGTTGGAGATGCTGAGATTCAGGTATTCCTTCAGCCCCAGGATATTCCGAGGGTAGCCTCCTTCGTCGAGGCGATAGATCTTGACTGCCTGACCCATCTGCTGAAGTCTTGAGACGCAAGGAATTGAGCCACCATCTCTGCCGCTCGTGAATAGAGGCAGAACCAGTAAGGCCACCAACAGAGACACCGCCACGACTATCGCCGGCCATTTAGTGAAACCCGCTTCAGTCTTGCGCGAGGTGGAGGTTTGTTCGCTCATTTATCACCGACCCTCCGATCAGCCAGCCGTGGGGAGGCAACTCGGCCCAATCGGCTCGAAGGATTTGTAGGTCAGCACAAACTCCTGATGTCCAAGGTGCTCTGAGGCTGTTGGTTGGCCCGCGGCGGTGAGAAGGACCCGGTTGAAGACTTCCTTGCCGACTTCGTCCAATCGGTCTGCCAGTCCCATCTCCGTCACTACTCCTCGGCTTCCTCCGGGACACACG
>JACQGJ010000695.1 GCA_016199605.1 Armatimonadota bacterium
GTCGGTTTCGATCAACAGCCGATTCGACGGCGTTTCCTTCACCACCGATCGCAACGCTTCCGATCTCTTGTAGGTGATCACTCCTGTGAAGCCAAGATGGAGGCCCCGGTCCAAGACGCGCCGGGCATAGTCTCCATCGCTTGTAAAGCAGTGAAACACGCCGGCCACCTCTCCTTTTCTCTCTTCTTCGAGGATCCTCAAAGTGACTTCGTCTGCCTCACGATTGTGTATGACCAGCGGCAAGCCGGTTTCAAGGGACAGGTGGAGAAGGGACCGAAAGGTCTCTTCCTGGCAGGAGCGCGGGGAAAAGTCGTAATGGAAATCCAACCCGGTTTCACCCACGGCGACCACTTTGGGATGCGAGGCGAGACGCAGCAGTCGGTCGTAGGTGCTCCTGTTCCACTTCGACGCCTCGTGCGGATGGACACCCACGGTGGCGTAGACTCCGGGGTATTGCTCCGCCTGCTCAATAGCGCGCGCACTCGTCTCCAGGTCATACCCGACGTTCACGATGGCATGGATTCCAGCCTGCCGGGCCCGCCCTATTGTGTCGGCGACGTCGGTATCATAGTCCGTGTGAGCAAGATGGGCATGTGAGTCGATCATGGTCGATTGGAGAGGCCTTCAATTGTCACTCGCGTGGGTCAGCAACTCCCGAAGGATCGTGACCACGAGCGAGGGCATCATCTTCCCCGCATCATAAGCCAGGTAAACCGCGTTCGCTTCTCTCGCGGCGAGAGGTTGGTCTTCCGAAGTCATGAGAGGTGAGCCCGTCTGGAGTGTGAAAACCGTTCCCTGGCTCGCAGACTCGAAGGTCGTTCCCTGGTACTCGAAGCGCAGGCTGCCGGTGTAGGACTCCTGCCGCGTCCCGGTTTTCGCGTTTAACAGCTTATCAAAAGCGGCACGCAGATTTGTGCCCTCCAAAGCGGACTGCGGAGGGTCTCCGTAGAAAATCACCTTGCCTCCCTGAAGACAGAACGACTCCAGGATCTCCCAGTCGATCTGCCGAAACAGCCACCCGAAAGGACAGAGGACACATCGAAACTCCACTTCGCCGCGGCGGAATCCCCCACTCTCTGTGGGTTCGTCTGCTGTAGTCAGGAATTGTGGGGGAACGACTTCAAACGTGATGCCGGACTGTAAGAGGCACTGACATAGTGTGTCGAAGGACTCGACGTATTCCCGACGCCACTGAGCGTCCATCGCGACCAGGGCGTCCCAGTTATAGATCAGTGCGGCCTCAAAGACCGGTGACCTGTCATCTCCCGTGAGGACCGACATGACACGGTGGTCGTCAATCCTCCAGGACCTCTTTACCCCGCTGAGCCGTCTGACTGATGTCGCCAGGGAATCGAGGACGCGGGACTCCGGTGTCTCCAGTCTTTCTTCTATGGCCAACTCCGAACCGGTTTCCACGGACATACGAAATACGTTCGGGCCGAGGGAACCACCCGCGTGGGATTCCCAATATACAACCGGTGTATCCGAACGCCAGAGTTCTCGGATTCCCTGAGTGAGCGAGCTGTGTAACCTGAAGAGCATGTCCTCCCAGGTCGAGACATAATCCCTCCGGAATCGGGGGTCATCCCTTGCGAATCGGGGCAGCGGGTCGTATCCGTGACGGTCAGCGAACTCCCGGCGGAAGCTGGGGGAATAATAATACCTGTCGGAATCAGAAAACACCCGCAGGTCAATTGCAGGTTCCACCACAAACCCCTGCACATCAGCCACCCTCTGTCGCAAGCCATTGAGGAGCAACCGGTCGCTCTTCTGGCATCCCAGGCTCGAGAAGTCAAGTAGCTCGGATTCCGTCGAGCCCTCGGTGGCCTGCCACGAATTCAGCCTTCCGCTTACGTGTCGAACCCGGCCTTGGTTGAGTATCCCCAATTCCAGATACACCCACGTCGACAGGCCGCGCGCAAGCGCCTCGGCGACGGGATTACCCTCGCCGACGGGCGACGCCGAAATCCCGGGAAAGCAGGGCGTGTCGCCGTCCAATGAAAGACCGAACGCCACAGCATCGCAACCTTCGTCGGCACGTTCATTGACGAAGGCTGCAACGTCCCCAACTTTGGATTTGCAGATCGCGATCTTCGCGAGCGTGGCGATGGAGGTTAACGGGGGTTTTCTCGGCATGGTGCGGAGGGACGGTCAAGGAGCCCGGGTTGGACTCGCTCTAATAATCGGTCTTCTCTCCGGCAAGGAGATCCTTTATCCTTTCGAAGAAGCCCTTTTCATGTTCGTGGAGTTTACCTCCGCCGGCTTCAGAAAACTCGCGCAGCAACTCTTTCTGGCGGTCGTTCATGTGCGTCGGGGTCATCACCTTGGTGACCACGTGCTGGTCACCGTGTCCGTAGCCCCGGAGGTCGGGGAAGCCTTTCCCCCGTATCCGAAAGACGGTAGCGGTTTGCGTTCCAGAGGGAATGTTCAGCGTTTCGGGACCATCGAGGGTGGGTACATCCAGCGAAGTTCCCAGAGCCGCCTGGGCGAAAGTGAGCGGCACCTCGCAGTAGACGTCCCCATTGCGCCGATCAAAGAAGTCGTGAGCCTTCAGATGGACGAAGAGGTACAAGTCTCCTGGCTGTCCGCCTTTCAGCCCGTGGTTCCCTTGCCCCGGAACTCTCACGCGAGCGCCTGAATCAACCCCGGCTGGAATGTTTACCGACAACTTCCTCTTGACCCGGAGCCTTCCTTCACCACGGCAGGTGAGACACGGGTGGGTAACGATCTGCCCCTCTCCCTGGCAGCGTGGGCAGGTCGTTACCGAGGAGAATTGCCCAAAAAAGGTATTCCTCGATTCTCGCACCTGACCGTGGCCCTGACAGTAGGAACAGGTCTCCGGCGATGTCCCCTTCTCTGAGCCTGTCCCCGAGCACTGGTCGCAGCCCTCGAGACGGGACAACTCTACTTCCTGCTCGAGACCACGATACGCCTGCTCGTAAGACAGGGTGACGTCATACCTAAGGTCGTCACCTCGATAATACCTCTCACGGTCCCCTGCACCACCGCCGCTTCCGAAGAAGACATCGAAGATGTCGCTGAAGGAGCCTCCTCTGAAATCTCTCGTGAAGTCAAAGTCAAACCCTCCAGGAGCCTCGTGACCGTACCGGTCATAGCGCGCGCGTTTGTCCGTGTCGCTGAGGATCGCGTAGGCTTCGCTAAGCTCTTTGAACTTCTCCTCGGCTTCTTCCTTGTTCTCCGGGTTGGCATCCGGGTGGAATTTGCGGGCGAGAGACCGGTAGGCTTTCTTCAGTTCTTCCGGGGTTGCCGCATGAGCGACGCCCAGTACCTCATAATAATCCCGTTTCGTCGTGCTGGCCATTTAGGCGAGTGCCTCTTCTTCCGCTTCGGAATCTTCGATTGCTGTGCTGCCCGAGGGGCTGGAGGCCACCCGTACCCTGGCAGGTCGGAGGAGCCGTTCGTGGAGCGTGTATCCCTTTTGCAGCTCCTCGATTACGCAACCCTCGGGATATTCCTCCGTCACGACCTGACCGATCGCCTCGTGGCGAGTGGGATCGAATTGAACATTCATGGATTCCACGGCCTTGACCCCGTAACGGCCAAGGACCTCGGCCAGCCGCCGGGCGATCAACCGCACCCCGGCTTTCCACGAGTCGAGGTCCGCGGATTCCTCGGGAGAGTCCAGCGCGCGCTCGAAGTCATCAATGACCGGGAGCAGGTCGGCAATCAGTCTTTCGTTGGCAACTCTCCCCAACTCCTCCTGCTGCTGACGTGAACGCTTCCGGAAGTTCTCAAAATCAGCAGTAGTCCTCAGGAGACGGTCGTTCAACTCTCGCTTCTCCTCCTGCAGCTTCTCGATCACCGTGTCCTGGGATTCCTCAACTTCTTCCGAGGGTCCGGCGGTAGCTTGACTCTCGGGCACTGAGCCACACTCTCTTCCCTTGTTGTCTTCTTGTAGCAGATCTTCTACAGGTCCATCGTTTCGCACTTTCGTGCTGTCCGTCATCAGCTTGACACCTCGACCAACTTGAGAGATTGACGAATCGGTTTCCAGTTCTGGAACTCAAATGTCCCACCAATGTCGTCCAAAGCTTGACCAGTCACACAGCTTCCCACTCAAAGGGAAGCCATGAAGGAAACGCACTCCTCCAGACGTCTCGTCAGGTAGTTCACCGCGGAGATCGCCTCGGCGTATTGCATCCGAGTGGGGCCCAGAACTCCGATACGGCCCACAGTCTCACCCGCGATATGGTACGGTCTACCCACGAAGCTGCACATCCTCATCGCCGTAAGACGATTCTCACCGCCAATGATGACGGTGGGTTCGGGCTCTTCGAGGAGGTCACTCAACATCGGGGTGATCGCAGAGCCCTCGTCCAGAACCTCCACCACGCCGCGCGCCTTCTCCATGTCGGCAAACTCCGGTTGCCGCAGGATGTAGACGATCCCCTCAACGATCACGCGTTCATTTTCGTTGTCCGGAATGGTCTGCTGCAGTATCTCGAAGGCTTTCTGCAGAAACGGGTCATTCAGCTCCGTCGGATTGTGGACCTCCTCGAACTTCATCTTCTTTACGGTGCTCATGGTCTTTCCCTTCAGCATCGCATTCAGATAGTTCGTGATTTGATTCAACCGATCCACGGAAATGGGCGTGTCGACCTCGTACAGCTTGTGCTCCATCTTTCCCGATGACGAGATGAGCATCACCAGCAAACGATGCGGATTCACGTTGCCCAGTTGAACGTGCTTCATCGCGTCGCTGTCCAGGGTCGGAACCAGAATCACGGAGGTGTAGTGGGTCACCTCCGAAAGCAGATGGCAGGCTTCGTCGAGGATCCCACTGATCTCGACATATAGCGGTCGCAGCTCGCGCCGGATACGAGAAGTGTCGGAACGCGCCAGGCTCTTCGGCTGCATCAGCGAATTGACGTAGAACCGGTATCCCGCGTCCGTCGGGATGCGACCTGCCGACGTGTGCGGCTGTTCCACAAGCCCCAACTCCTCCAACTCCGCCAACTCGTTGCGAACCGTCGCCGAACTGATCTGCATCCCTGAGTTCTGGAGGATCATGTGTGAGCTGACCGGTTCGGCGGTCCTCACATAATGCTCAATGAGAGCCGCCAGGATCCCCTGCTTCCTTGGGCCAAGCTCCAAGCTTCCCACCTCACTCTCACAACATCCACTTACACCACGGCAAAACATTCATCAACAGAATCGCTGCGCCCTCCAGCGGCAAGGGGCAGCAATTGTCACGACCTCAAATCACTGAGTGCAGGCGAGGTTCTTACTGACCGGACGATCGTCCCTCCCCCGACCACTTCCTCACCGACGTATAGTACCAAAGACTGTCCCGGAGTCACGGCTTTCTGCGCTTCCTCGAAGGAGACCACGATCGCGTCTTCAGAGGACTCATCGACCGTCGCAACCACAGGCTCGGCGTTGTAGCGGATGCGGACCATGACCTTCGTCCCAGGAGAGAGGGGAACTCCGGACACCCAATTCACATCGTCGGCTTTCGCCCCCTCCGCCAAGAGCGCATCGACCTCTCCGACCGTTACAGCGTTGCGCTGTGGGTCGATCCCAGTCACATACAGAGGATGCGGCGCTGCAATGCCCAGTCCTTTTCGCTGTCCGATGGTGTAAAAGGCCGTTCCTCGATGCGTCCCCAAGACGTTGCCAGAATCATCCAGAATCTCCCCTCCACGCACCGCCTCGGGGCGCCGCTCCGCGATGAATCGTCCGTAGTCCTTATCTTCGACGAAGCAAATCTCCTGACTGTCCGGCTTGGAGGAGTTCTCGAAACCAAAACGAACTGCAACCTGCCGGGTTAGGTCTTTTGACAGCCCACCCAAGGGCAGCATTGTCCAGCGCAGATGCTCCTGGTTCAGGTTGTAGAGAACGTACGACTGATCTTTGCGAGGATCGACTCCCTTCAGCAGCCGATAGCGCCCCGTCGTCTCTTCCTTCTCAACGCGGGCGTAGTGCCCCGTCGCAATGAAATCCGCCTCCAACTCACGTGCCCGGCGCAATAACACGTCGAACTTGATGAAACGGTTGCATCGCACGCAAGGATTCGGAGTTCGCCCCGCGAGGTACTCTTCGACGAAGTTGTTGACCACCGAGGAGGTGAACGCCTTTTCAAGGTTGAACACGTAATGTGGGACTCCAAGAGCTTCAGCCACCCGACGGGCATCCTCCGTCTCGTTGATCGAGCAGCATCCGCCGAAACGTTGGTCACCGAACGGGTCCGTGTCCGCGCCTCCCCACAGGCGCATGGTGACTCCGATGACCTCGAATCCTTGCTCCAACAACAGCGCCGCCGCGACGGAGCTGTCGACACCTCCACTCATTGCCACAACAACACGAGACATTACGCGTCACGCCAATCACCATCTCAAATCAGCGAGGTAATCTTAACATGGCGTTTCGGGGGAGGTCAACCGAGGTCACGGGTCCGCAACAGGAAACAGCATGCACCCCCTTGCCGTTCTTGTGAAATACCACCCACGAACCAGGCGACTGTCTGAAGAGATCATCTCCCGCGTAGTCGGGCGAAAGCAACGGGAGACGGTCAGTGATCTGTCCCCTGTTGCTGATTTCCCTCTGACAGGGAGATGGGTTAACAAAATCCGCTTTACAGTTCTGTCTCGCGCCCCTTATAATCTCCTCCGACTATTCCGACTGGTTTACTTGGTATTGACGCTACTATGACGATCTCAACGAAAGGGGAATATGCCCTCCGGGCGTTGCTGGAGCTTGGGCTGCGCAACGGAGAGAGCGTATCGCTCCGTGAGATTGCGAAACGCTGGGCGCTGCCGGAGCATTATCTGGAGCAGGTGATGGCCTCGCTGCGCAAATCGGGACTGGTTCGAAGCAAGCGCGGCGCGGCGGGAGGTTACTCGCTGGGGCGACCAGCCAACCAGATCACGGTCCAGGAGATTCTGCAGATTTTGGAGGGCCCGGTTGAGCCCTTTTTCTGCGTTCCGGAGCCGGGTAAGTGTCAGTTCTCCCCGGCTTGCTCTATTCGGATTTTGATGCACCAGATTAAGAACGCGGTGGAAAGCGTTCTGGGCGCCGTGACCCTGGCGGACCTGTGTCAACAACAGAAAGCGAAACAAAGCCAACCGTCGGGGATGTTCCACATATAGAAGGAGGACCGGTCAAGGGGCGCAAACCAGTCCCTATCGTCCCTCCTCTCTCATCCACTAAAGGGAGCCAAACGATTATCATGCAACTTGAAGTTCAGCCACACGGTGGCAAGCTGATCAACCGGATTGCCAAACCCTCGGAAGCCGAGACGCTGCTGGAGAAATCCAGGTCTCTCCGAGCGATCCACCTCATCAATCGCCGCATTTCCGACTTGGAGATGATTGCGGTGGGGGCCTTCAGTCCGATTGAGGGTTTCCTGTGCCGCGCCGATTATGAGAATGTGGTGGTGAACAAGCGGCTCGCCAGCGGCCTTCCGTGGACCATACCCGTCACCCTCGCTGTGATCCGGGAAGAAGCCGAGGAGATCGAGCTGGATGAAGAGATCGTGCTCGTCGATAGCCACGAGAACTCTCTGGCGATCCTCCAGGTTGAGGAGAAATACGCCTACAACCGGGAGCGGGAAGCGCGTCTGGTGTACGGCACCACCGACCTGAAACACCCGGGCGTGTTCAACCTGTATCGTCGCGGAGACGTTCATCTGGGCGGCAAGATCACGCTCATCCAGCGAAGCAGCAAGATCGACACGTTCGCCAGACATCGTCTGGACCCGATTGACACACGCCACGAGTTCGCGTCTCGGGGTTGGCGTCGCATCGTCGGCTTTCAGACGCGGAACCCGGTTCACCGGGCGCACGAGTACATCCAGAAAGCGGCACTGGAGACGATGGACGGATTGTTGCTGCACCCACTGGTCGGGGAGACGAAGTCGGACGACATCCCGGCGGAAGTGCGGATGAAATGCTACGAAGTGTTGCTGGAGAACTACTACCCCAGGGACCGGGTCTTGCTTTCGGTGCTGCCCGCCGTGATGCGCTATGCGGGGCCCCGGGAGGCCATCTTCCACGCGTTGGTCCGCAAGAACTACGGATGCTCGCACTTCATCGTGGGTCGAGACCATGCCGGCGTGGGGAGCTACTACGGAACCTATGACGCCCAGTACATCTTCGACGAGTTCGAGGAAGACGAGTTGGGCATCACGCCGATGTTCTTCGACCACACGTTCTTCTGCCGGAAATGTGAGTCCATGGCCTCTATCAAGACCTGCCCTCATGCAGACAAAGATCACGTCACCTTGAGTGGCACGAAGGTCCGCGAGCTGTTGTCGCAGGGCGTTCTGCCCCCCCAGGAGTTCTCCCGGCCTGAGGTGGCGCGGGTTCTGATCGAGGCGATGAAAGGTTAAAGCGGTTCACGCCACTCATCTCCCATGTCCACTGCCGAAAACATACAACATGTCTCTCTCGACCTGATGGCTCACGGGCAAACGGTGGAGTCGGTCGACGACAGCTTTCGGGCTTACTCCCCGGTCGTCGTTGCTCCGGGCGAGTGGCTTCATATTCCACCGGAGCGTTACATTGATAACCCCGGCTATCTCAAGCTCGATCTGATGACCAGGGGAATTCGCATCGATCCGGAGTTGAGGGGACGGCTGCTGATCCGCCCGGAGAAGGACTCCGCGCGGGGAATCGGCAGCGGTATCGACTTGCTTCTCCCACAGGAAATCTGGGTCAATGTGCCGGTGCAGGAGTCCTTCGCGCAGGAGTCCACTTACCGGCTGCAGCAGGACAACAGCGGATGGGTCCTTGACTCCTTCAACGGCCACTCTGTGGACTGCTTGTCCCTTCGAGTTGAGGTCCCATCGAGACCCGCCTTCGCTGCGAAACAGACCTCCAGCGGAAAGCCGATGGGAGACCTGGCAAAGGTTCAAGGTGGGTACCTCATCTTCGGTCCTCGATTCCTGGACGACTTCTGGCAGAAGCGCCTGGATGAAGAGAGTCCAGGAGAGTTGAACCAGTCGTCCGGTATATCAGAGGCTTTGTTCAGCGTGGACGAGATGCTGGAAGTCGCTGA
>JACQGJ010000696.1 GCA_016199605.1 Armatimonadota bacterium
CCGAGCATCCTTACGACGGCAATGAGCGGTGCCAATGTGGTATTGAACTGGCAAGACAACTCGACCAACGAGAGCCAGTTTTATATCGAACGCTGCCAGGGTGCGGGCTGCACCATCTTTGCGGCTGTGGGATCGACCGGCGCGAATGTAATCACGTGGACGGACTTCAATGCCGCTGCGGGGCAGAGCTATTCCTACCGGGTGCGCGCCTGGTACTCGGACGGTTACTCCGATTATTCCAACACCGCTACAATCGTCACTCCTGGTGGGCCACCACCTTCACCGCCACCTGCTCCAAGCAAGCTTATCGCTCAGGCGCTCAACAAGAGCAAGATCAAGCTGACTTGGACAAACAACACTGCCAACCAGGATGGCGTGAAGATTTATCGCTGCCAGGGCAATAAATGCACCAAGTTTGACGAGATCGCCACCGTTGCGGGAACTGCAACGACTTACACCGACTCGGGTTTAGCGACAAACACAACCTACCGCTATCGGGTGCGCGCCTATAACTCAGCCGGTAATTCGCCGTATTCGAATATTGCCAGTGCAAAAACGTTAAGGAGGTGATTGGCAAGCGGCTGAACGCGACCGTTGATCAGATAAGCATGGGTATCTGGAGCGGACTGGAATTCGCGGCTCTGGTGGGGGCCGCTATGGTCGCAAGAGCCAGCCGTGATCGCCGCAGGGGCTGGAGGGTGGGGCACCGAGGGAGAGATAGGATGTACTACGAAGGATTTGTTGATGGTCTGTGGCAGAGGCTTGACATCGCCGGCGAAATGCTCGTCGGCCGGGCCCACCACGTCATCTACTTCGTGTCCCCGGAGTAGGGGCCAAACTATCTGGCATAGGCCCGTGAGCGGCGGAGCCAGATCGTCACTCGGATAGAGAGTGTCTTCCGCGAACCAGACTCCGAGTACCCGGGCGAATGAGGTGTCGTGGGAGACGCTACCCAACAAGGAAATGAAGCGGACGGGCTTCGCCCACCGCTCACCGGCTGACCGTTAGGCTTCTTCCATTCAGAACAAGAGATAGCAGTCTTTACATGTTAAGTTCATAAGCCTCTTCCAAGCCCCAACACCTGTTTGCCATGAAATCCCTAAAGCAAATCTTAGCGACTTCTCGACGGCGGGTGAAGTAGGGGGGGAGGGCTCCAACTCGCAGAGTTGGCGGGTGGGGGTCACAGGCGCGTTTTCAACCTCAACGAGCATAAATCACGTCATGCCAGTATCCATCGATGGAATCTTTCTTCAGTTGGACCGTCACTTCCTCGCCACCGGATTGTTGGTCATCTGCCTGATCTTCGGCATGTACTGGCCTGAGACGCCGACTTGTTCTGATGAAGAGCACAACTGGCCGACAGAGATCGCCCGCCTCAAACCCTTGTGCATCGAGACTCCGATTATCTCGGAGGGCAGGGCGCAGGCGGTGATTGTGGCGCCTCGTGAGACTCGCTACGACAGGGCAGCCTGCCTGCTGCAAACGGCTATCAAGGACCGGACCGGATGTCAGTTGCCGATCGTTCGGGCAGGAAAAGACCCTCTCGCCACTCTCGACAAGTTCCATGTTATTGCTTTAGGCAACGCCTGCACGAATCCGTTCATTCGCGAACTCTACTATCAGTGGTACACGCTGATCGACCTCAAGTACCCGGGTGAGGGCGGCTATGTTGTCCAGTCGGTGCACAACCCCCTCGCCACCGGCAAGAACGTCATCCTGCTGGGCGGCAGTGACGACGAGGGAGTGCTGGCAGCGACACAGGCTTTCATCCGACATCTAACCGAGAACTCCCCTTCAAACGGCCAACGATCCCGGAATCCAGTGACTCTGCCTGGTAAGTACGGCGTGTCCGTTCCGCAATCCGCAATCCGCAATCCGCAATTAACTCTTGGTTGGTTGCTCGAAGTGAAGCTTGGTAAAGGTCTCATACCACCCAGGCCCGGAGAGGTTGTGCAGGCATGGACCGACGGGCAGGGCTACAACAACGCCGGTTACTTTGGCTGGAATCCACTGAGTCAGGCTCTGACCCTCTACCTCATGACCGGCGATCCGCTCTACATCGCCGACTTCAAGCACCTCGCTTTCCCGGCAGGAGAGCCCGATCCTCGCCTGCAGGGGTGCGAAATCGAGGACACCCACCGCCCGATCGAAACTTCGAGTCACTATCGTTCCCACATCCTGTACCTCATCTGGGACCTCGTTGAGGAAAGCCCTGTCTTCACCGACGAGGAGAGACTGAACATCACCAATGCGCTACTGAGGCATCAAACTGCGAACACCGGTGGGGGAGTGTATTTTCAAGGCATCGACGGGGCCAAAGGAGACGGCATCGAACGGCATGGGGAATACACCGCGCTGTGCGTGTTGTGTGGCAGTCGTTACTTTGCGAAGCACTACCCGGCTCGCTGCTGGCAGTATCGACTGGAACAGGTGAGGAACTACTTCTCCGGATGGACCACCGGAATGACCCCGTGGGCCGAGGACACGATGTGGTGGCGACTCTCCTACACCGAGCCGGTGATCGATTACGTCCTGCTCTCCGGCGACCGGCGTCCTTTGACCAGTGGGAGCCTTTCTCGTGGTATCGACCAGATCTTCACGTGGTACACGCGTGGTCGTCTGCTCTACTTGCGCGAATTCGATTCCCGCTACCCGATCAAGTTTGTGTCGCTATCCGCGTGCAACCGGATGGCCACTCTGACGAGCGATGGCAAGTACACGTGGTTGGCGCAGGAGACAGGTCTCGACCAGAGCCTCTTCCGGATCGGGCA
>JACQGJ010000697.1 GCA_016199605.1 Armatimonadota bacterium
GGCGTTTCCTCCGATTGGGGAACCATGCCCACCGAAGTGGCATTAACCAGGATGTCAGCCTCAACCAAAGCGCCCGCCAGAGCTGTTTCCGTCAATTCAAAGGCCCCGATTCCTTTGAATCCCTCTCGTTGGACTTCGTCGGCAATCGACTGTGCGCGGGACGGAGTTCGGTTGAAAATGAGAACTTCCTCCGCCCCTTCTGCCGCAAATCTCTTCGCCAGGCATCGGGCTGCACCACCGGCCCCAATCAGAACCACCCGGCCGGCCTGAATCCGAACGCCGGCCTCTCCCAAGCTTCGCACCGCAGCATAGCCATCGGAGTTGTATCCGATTGCTCTACCGTTGTTCAAATGGACGAGATTCACCGTCCCCATCATGCGAGCCGACTCATCAAGCTCATCCAGGTAGTCCATGACTGCTACCTTGTGGGGGATTGTGACCATCAAACCGAGAAGGCCCAAGCCCTGTGCTCCTTTGACCACGCTCCCGAGATTCTCTGAGGTCACATGAAAGGCGACATTGACAACGTTCAGACCCATTTGCCGCAGGGCGGCATTCTGAAGGATGGGAGTCATGGAGTGTTCGATGGGATCGCCGACTATGGCGATGCATCGGGTGGACGCGTCAATGACGCAGGTCGCTTCAGTAGCTATCGTTGATTCTCTCCCCCCAGATGATCTTCCTGAAGTTTCCCTCCCATAGAGCGGCCAGGTCACTCTGGTTCACACCGGCGAGATCGGCGTCTGAAGACAACACGTCAACCAGCAACCGGGAGCGGACGAAAAGACTGGGCCGCGAATTTCCGTCTCGGATCTGAACCTCGTAAACCCTCAATCCCTGCCCCACAACCTCGTTGAATACGGCGACGAGCTTTTCCGCGCGTTCTTGCGCGGATTTCCCCTCACCATCGGTCAACTGGCAGAGGACCTGTTTTCCAACTTTGACTTGCACGGAGGGGAGGCGCGCGTCGGGCGCCGCTTCAACGACCGCCTGCGGAACTGTCGTCACTGCGGCGCGGTTAAGCGGCAATCCCAAGGAGAGTATCTCCTTCTCTGCCGCTTCGATTCGTTCGGGTGTCGGTGGGTGCGTTCGGAAGATGCCGGGATCTGGGCCCTGGGGACGACGGTTCTCATCGCGCGCCAGGCGTTCAAGGAAGGTGAGAAGGCCAACCGGATTATAGGAGGTCTTCGAAAGATACTGAATGGCTGCCTGGTCTGCCTCCCCCTCCGCTTCGACGCCAAAGCCATTGATGATCGCCAGAGTCAGATACTGAGCGAAGACAGCGACATTCAGCCCGGAGGTGCTCCCCGAGGCGATCCCCACTCCCAACGCAAGAAGCTGCGCGAGCTGCAGCTTCTTCTCTTTGGCCAGGGCCTTCATGGCGTGGAACCTGGCGTTGTGTGCGATCTCATGGGCCAACACTCCCGCAAGCTCGTGATCGGACTGGGTGTAGTCCAGGAGACCTTTAGTCACATACACATACCCTCCCGGAAGGGTGAAGGCATTGGGAACTTTGGGATCGACGATCTTCACCTGGTACTGGATCAGCGGACGTTCCGACGCGGCCCCGATGGCCTTGCACATCTCCGCCAGCTTGGCCAGGACCGCTTTGTCATCGACAACCTTGAGTTTGGATTCGACTTCCTTCGCTCCCTCCTTGCCGAGTTCCTTCTCGCGTTCGGTGCTATCCTGGGGAGTGGGCTTCTTGGCGCTGGCGAAAACAACTCCTGTCAAGGACAAGAGACACAGGGCGAAAGCCCTTAGCCGCACCGGGGGACTGGAGCGCCTCTGTAGGGCGGGCAACTGTCGCGTGAACACGTTGCGTGAAGGCGGACCGGAAGCCTGGTTCACCGTTTTCGCAGCATAGTTCTTGAATTTCGATTGACAAAACAAAAGTCGCATGACAGATTCTCCCGACGCCTGCTCACGGGCAAAGAGACCCGAGAGCCCGTTCCTGATCACTTCAGCGATTCCGCAATCCGCTTGAGTTCCGATTCAGCAATATCCCCGACCACAACCATGCGGTAGTGCTTTCCGTTTTTCTTGACATCCACGGAAGGGGTCTTTCCTTCGAGTGAGCAGCAGGACGATTGCGTCCCGCTCGCACCTTGTTTTCTATGGAGCTGCTCGCAGGTAATCCGATCGACATCCACGGTAAAGATGGAGATCGTATTCAGTCCATCGACGTAACGAGACAGCACCGCCTTATCGCCACAATCACACATCTTGCAACGGTAAAGGTAGTGTCGGTCCAACTCATAGCCTGCAGGCAAGTGCCTTGGCTCTGGCGCAGCCAGGCCATACACTTCCTCCAACGTTTCACACGACAGCGGACGAGTCGCGGCGGTCGGGACCGAGATCAACCCACCCTCTTTGCTCGAAGGCACATTGAAGAGGGTGACACCTTGCGGCAGGGAGTACTTGATCTTCTCAAAGATGGTCCGTGTTTTCAGTTTGCCGTCTGATTTGAACTCCTCATTCCGCAAAGTCACGAAAGTTCGCTGATCCACCCAAAGCCGGCGCCAAGCGTTAATCGCATGCCTGGGGCGAATCGTGAGAATGTAAACGGGCCGATTCGCCACAACACCAGCGGCATCGAGGGTCACTCGGTAGTTCCGCACGAGGAGGTCGAATCTCTGGTTGGCCTGCTCCTCGGTCACCCGACTGCCAGCCACGGTCACTTTCTTGAGGTCGGCATCGCTCTGCCAATTGCGCGTCCCGTCGCACCCGACGGTGACGCCAGCCAGTTCCCCGCTCAGATACTGAATTCTCTGTCGGTTTGCACCCTCGTGCCACACCTTCGCCCGGGTCTCAACCTCTTGTGGAAAGTAGCACTTGGTAAGGCTCGTGCCGGAGTAGGTCGCCGAAGACACAGCACGTTGGGCCTTTTCGAGCAGCACGAGCGCTTCCACGCTTTCCTGGTGCTTGGAGAGCTGACGGAGCAAACCTGCACCCACAAGCGATCCGACAAGAAAGGTCAGAAAAGGTGTGGAACGTCTCACCGATCAGTCTCCATTACGGATTGCTTGGGGAATCCGACGTTCAACAGAGGTGGTTACGAGGGAAGCCATCGCGCCCAACGCGACCGGGTCGGTGAACAACTCACCACGATCCATGCTAATGTGCTGACTCAGGAAGGTTGCATTCGCGGTCGGAATCGCTGAGATGGTCCGGCTTTCGCGGAAGGTGGCCTTGAGAAACAAAATCCCCCCCAGGAAAACCGCCAGACCTCCAGCCAGAGCAGGCGCCCTGGCCGAACCCCAATTCCAACTCCCCCCGAGAAAACGCAGTGCACGGTTCCTTGGTGGCTGCGAAACTCCAATCCGGCCTTCAACTCTTGTCCAGAGATCGACGGAGGGCTCCATCTCCGGAACGTGGTCCAGCCATTTCAGCGTACGCTCCAGAGAACTCCATTCCCGAGCGCAGCTTTGACAACATGCAAGATGACCGCGCAAGGAATCCTCCAGACGCGCGGTTACATTTTCCGTAGACAGGTCCGCAAGCCGCGACTGCACCTGCTTACAGTTCATGACAACACCTCCCGGTTGTAACACAGTCTTAGCGATATATCGCACTTCGAGAGGTCTAAGACCGGTTCCACTGACGACCCCCTCCCGATTGGGTTCCACAAAAAGGCCAGAGCGTTCTCTCAAGGATTCACGGCCGAGCTATCGTTTATCCTCCAGGTATCTCTCCAACCTCCGCTTTATCTCGTCTCTGCCGCGGGACAGCCGGGACTTGACCGTGCCGACGCGACATCCCACCACTTTCGCGATCTCCGTTACATCCATCCCCTGCAGATGGTGAAGGATGACGACGCTACGGTAATGCTCCGGCAGGGCAGACACCGCGGTTCTCACGGCCTGTTGCATTTCTTCCCGCTCCACAATCCGTTCGGGATTATCTGTCCAATCAGGAATCTCAATTGCGGAGCCCGCGCCTTCCTCATCGGGTCTTCCTCCCTGCTCGAGCGAATCCAGTCGAATGCGCCGGAACTTGCGCACGTGATCGCGACACAAGTTAATGGCAACGCGATAGATCCATGAGTTAAAGGCTTCTTCGGCGCGCAGGTCACTCAGTCCGTTGTAAATGCGGATGAATACGTCCTGAGTTAAGTCGGTCGCGTCCTCCACGTCCCCCAACATCTGGTAGATCGCATTGTAGATCCGCTTCTCATACCGGCGATGGATCTCCTCAAAGGCTTTGCGGTCTCCATCCTTCGCCTTTATCACTAAGTCCGTGATCGGTGTGACACCTTCAGTGCCTGCCAAGTCTTTCTCCTCAGTCTACACTTCGCGAGGAACTCCATTGAAAGCCGCGCAGCTTCGCCCTCGGGGCGAAGCGGACGAATTGTAACAAAGGACTTCGGCAGCGTCAATGCGGCCCGGGTGGAGAGAAAGACCGAAGCAGGAGCGAAGAGGGATGATTGGGGGCTCAGGACGAAAAGTCGCCCTTCCCACGCTAAATACAGTGCCGTCGCGTATGGGAGTACACCTAAATATCCTGCCCGCAGGATGTGAGGACTGAGAGGTAGCCTGACTCCTTCACTTAAAAAGGTATGAAAGTGACGCAGGAAGATTGGGTGCTGGAAGGAAGGTTTACACGGGGATCAACTTCGAAAGGCTGACACATGAGTCTGAAGATTAACTGCAGGATGACTTCTCTTGGCTTTAACGGATCTGCAATGAGGCGGGCTCCTTTGCTTGTGCTGTCTTGCGGCTTTTCTGCTCTCTTTACCAGGCTCGGCTTTGGTATGATAGTGCCTCAGATGATTGCGGGGTTGCGGGCTAGGCCCACAACCCAGAGGATTGTACTACTCTACTTCTTTCCTGCTTTCTTAGCCGGTGCTGCTTTCTTGGCCGGTGCTGCTTTCTTGGCCGGTGCTGCTTTCTTGGCCGGTGCTGCTTTCTTGGCCGGTGCTTTCTTTGCCGCCATCTAATTCACCTCCTCTTGAGAAAGAAATTATCGCGAACTCGAAGAGTTCGGTTTTCAAATCACGTCGAATTATAACAAGGCGTGCCTCGAATCGCAAATCTCTGAGGATACTTTTTCGTCTCTTTTCAAAAAAAAGGTGCGCAAGAGATGAAAACAAAGGAGTTATTCACAGGCAGGGCATGAAACTTGTGAGTGTTGCATAGACGCAATGATAAAAGGTCACGATTTCGCGAAAAGCTCTGTGATCCAAAAGTCGCCTCGTTCGTTTACCGCGAGCCCGATCCCGATCTGTGTTACATGAGTGTGAAGGATGTTCCCTCGGTGATGAGAACTGTTCATCAAGTCGGAATGCGCGATCCCCATGTTGGTTGCATTGAGACTATACTCCAAAGCCGACCATCGTTTCGACACGTTTTCGGCGATAATCCGAGGAACGCGGGCGAACTCTCGGTGATACCGATCGCGCGGAGTCAGCAGCCCGGGTGTGGGCGATTCGTGCGAGAAGTAGTTCTTGTCGCGCATTTCCTCACTATGCTTGCGCGCGACAACAGCCAGCGCTGGATTGACCTCGAGTGACTTCAACCTGCGCGCGGTGCGGTCCGCATTAACCAAGTTCACCAGTTGCTCTTCGCAAGCGCGCAGTAACTCCGATGAGGGGTGAGGGGGTTGAAGGGAAGCTTCCTGCTCGCGACCGGCAAGCAGCCCGTTCTCCTCGATCGCCAGAGTCGCGAAGAGGTCTCCTGGCCGGAGTCTCAGGATTTCCCGGTATTGCTCCCTTGCTCTCTGTGACTCGTTCTTCCGATCGTAGAAGAAGGCGAGAACGAATCTCGCTTCGGCGCTTTCCGGCGCTCCGGCGACGGCCTTTTCGAGCAACCCGCGAGTGGTTGTCGGATCTCCCGTCAAAAGATTCTCAAGCGCCAGTCGAAAAGAATGATAGGCGATCCGTTGTTGGAGGTCCTTTGAGGAAGTGGCCGCGGTGGAGGAGGCGTTCGGAAGGCCGGAGACGGGGAGGAGCATGACTCCGACGAGGGGGTAGCAGGTGTTTAGAATCGATCGTTGAATTCTGCGCATGGCCTCTGGTCTCCCGTCCTCTGAGAACGTTGGGATAAAGTCTTTACCCGTTTGTTTCACACGAAGTCGCAACAAGATGATCTCCTCGCCAGTCCGTGGGGATCACCTCAATCGTGCCTCCCGGTTGCAGGTCGGCGCCGTCAACGATCACCACCCGGACGTACGTATCCGTGTACCCCGAGGCGAATCCGGTTGCGGCGTTCGTCGTTTCGACAAGGACCTCCACCGGCTGCCCGAGGATTTCGCAGGCAAAGGTCTCACTCAAGCGCCCGCTCAACTCGAACATGCGACGGCTACGCTCCTCCTTCACCTTCTCATGGACATGTGCGGGGAGTCGCTCGGCGAGCGTACCTGGTCGGCGCGAATACTTGAAAATGTGGGTCCGCGCAAACCGTGCTCGCTGCGCCACCTCCAAGGTCGCCTGGAAATCTTCTTCCGTCTCACCAGGGAATCCCACCATGATGTCCGTGGTCAGCCCGAGACCCGGCATCGCCTCCCTGATCTTGTCGATGAGGCGGAGGAACTCTGCGGAAGTGTATCCTCGTCGCATCGCTTCCAGCACCGAGTCTGACCCGGACTGCAGCGGAATGTGGAGATGCCGGCAGATCCGCGGTGAAGCCGCTATCAACGCAATCAAGTCAGGGGAGATGTCCTGAGGAAGGATGGAACTGATTCGAAGGCGCACCAACGCCTCGACCTGCGCCAATTCTTCGATCAACCTCAAGAACGCCGACGCGCCTTCCTCCAAGTCGAGCCCGAAATCCCCAAGCTGGATTCCCGTCAGCACAATCTCACGAAACCCGTGCGTGACGATCTCCCTGGCTTCCGTGACAATGTCTTTCACCGGTCGACTGCGTGAGCGTCCGCGAACTTTAGGGATGATGCAATAGGTGCAGAACTTATTGCACCCGTCCTGGACCTTGAGTAGAAAACGCACTTTGTCAGGAAGGGCGGACCCGTCAAGAGATTCCCAGAAGCTGTCAGGCAATTCCGTGGTCTCGAGAGGATCGCGACATCCCTGCCACATTTCCTGACCGAGGCGTTGCGAATAGAGTTGGTTGAGCTGAGCGGGCAACTGGTCTTTGAAACGATTACGGACCACCATCTCGGCGCCGGTCATTTCCTGTATCGCCGGACCCGCCCATTCTGCCGCGCAGCCGGTTACGGCCACGATGGCGTCGGAGTTCCTCCGAGCTGCGCGACGGATGATCTTCCGGGACTTGTGGTCCGCGACGCAAGTGACCGTGCAGGTGTCCACGATATAGGCGTCCGCGCGGTCGTCAAAATCCACCTGCCGCCATCCGCTACGAGTCAACTCGCGCGCAATCGAGTAGGAGTCGTATTGATTGGCCTTGCAGCCCAGGGTATAAATGGCGAAACTCGGGGGCATGGCAACGCTCGCCTCACAACCTCGCGATTCGAGTGGGACCGGGTGAAAGAGCGGTCAAAGTCACCACAACAGGAGTCTTGTCAACACACTCTTTGGGAACCGAATAAGACGACGGAGACCGTGGTTCAGGGGCGACAGACAACACACGGCTTGTAATGCTTCTTCAGTGCCTGCAGCCGAGTCGGGAAGAACACCCGGTCAAGTTCCCGCGGCCCCACCCCGCAATTCAGCCGATGGAAATGACGGGACTGGATGCTGCCTACGTAACGGACCTCAACATCGTCCGGTCGAGCGGGCTTGAACTCCCTCCACAAAGGCTCCTCGCCTTTGACGGCCTCTTTCGCCGGGGTCCCTGCGGGCGCCTGGGACAGCAAAGTCCTTCCTGAGTTGGAGCCCTTCCTGCCGGCCGCCTTTCTCGGCGTGGATCCCTTTTCACCGTCGTCTGTGATCTGGATATCCGCGAGGACTTCGCTCCCAGAGGTGGCGGACGAAACGCCGGCAAGCTCGCCAAGAATCGTCGGACTGGGCCGACTCATCGCGATCAGTTTACCTTTGCCAAAGAGGTCGTTGGTGCGAGTGAGTCCCGCCAGACGATCGGTTTTGAACCCTCCGTGGGGTTTGCCGACGTTTCTGACTGCGAAGGGAACCTCCGAGCGAAACACCAGCAGCATATCGCCACCCTCAAAGAAGACCCCTCGATGTCTTGCCTTGGCGTCTTTCACCAACGCAACCCACGACTCGGTGTTAACATGGCACGAGGGTTCAATGACCGCTGCCACCAACCCCGAGCGAAGCAGCTTGGTGTTCAGGTTGAACCACTTGTCCCCTTCGGCGTAGTAAACGATGGCTCTCAAGCGGCTCTCCTCATCCGTGCCTCGCACCTGACAGAAATCCACACGAACGTTGCGTTGTTCCGTAAACTTACGTGTGGCTGCCAGCACCTTCCCATAGCAGAAATCCGCCACTGCCGGAGAGTGAACGCCCAGCAGCTTCACAATGCCTACGCCGTCCAATTCAAGAACATCAGGCGCCATCACACGAGTGCAATAGGCCGCGGGCAGAGACTGCGCCGCGGTATTCTCCGCTATCTGCGCTCGGCTCGGACCTCCTAAGCTTAAAGATCCCACGATACACAATGCAACGAGCAACTGCTTTCCGCTTTTCACCGGGTCACCTCTCGGTCCATGAAATCGTTTCCACCGGACTCCTCAACACTGCGGCGTATTATACGACAACGGTCGGGTGGGGTCAACGGAAATGTAGCAACGTGCGCGTGGCTACTGACCCTCTAACCTATCTCAAGAACCGCCTCCAGGAGGATCGCGGGAAGCGACACCTGCGGTTGCCCATCAGTCTTCTCATTATCCCGTCACGGATTCGGCGGCGAGGTCGCGATCAGTACGACGAGGTTGTCGTTGCCGGTGTTCTCAATTCCGTGCTCGCACCACGGCGGCAAGTAGACGAACATCCCCTTCTCCACCTCGCGGGTTTCCCCGTTGGCGAAAGTCATCACACCCTTACCGTCAAGGATGATGTACGTCTCCTCGGTTTCGTGCGAGCCGACCGGATTGCTTGTGTGCGGAGGCAGGTAGAACATGACCAGTCCCATATTCTTCGCGGGCGCCTTGGGGTTAGCCGGATGGACGACTCGCACTCCCAATCCGTGGCAGTCGGGATAGGCGACCGGCACCCCCTCCTGCACGGTGACGATCATGGGGAGAACCGCGTGGTCAGGTTTGGGCATCGTGGGTTCTCCCTGATATCCCTGAAACAAAGTGATTTTCGACATCCTTTTTCCTCCTTTGAGGGTTGACGGTGAGTAGTTATAGGACTGGGAGTCGGTTCTGGATCACTGGTCACGACGGACCTCTCGCAACCCTCAACCCAGAACCTTCACTCAGAACTCGCGCATATACCCGGCGGTCCATCCGCCATCTACCACCAGCACGTGACCGTTGATATAGCTGCTTTCCGGTGCGGCGAGAAACAGGACAGCGTGAGCCACTTCCTCCGGTGTTCCCGGCCGCCCGAGGGGAACATGCGCGAGCATCTGCTGCACTTTTTCGGCGAACAGGCCGTCTTCCCCGTAGAACAGCTTCTTCGTCCCGTCGGTGAGAATAGACCCGGGAGCAATGGCATTCACGAGAACGCCGCGAGGTCCAAGCTCCAACGCCATCGACTTGGTGAGGTTGACGACCCCGGCTTTGGCCGCGACAAACGCGCTTTGCAGTCGCAGCGGCACGAGACCCGCGACCGAGGCGATGTTGATGATCCGACCGGACCCTCGGGCAAGCATGGCTTTTGCACTTGCCCGGCTCACGAGGTACAACCCGGTAAGATCGACCTCCAGGATACGGTTCCACTCCTCCACGGGGAACTCTTCGATCGTGACGCGGTGATGCTGCGTGTTGATCCCCGCGTTGTTGACGAGGATCTCCAGTCCGCCGAGCTGATCAACGACTTCACCGACAACTGCTTCCACTTGGGACGCGTTGGTCACGTCCATCAGTTTCGCAACGCTGTTGGGTTGCCCGGACGCTGCCTCCTGTGCCCCGGCGAAGTCCACGTCGGCGAAGACCACCCGCGCCCCATTCGCTGCAAGCGCTTCGGCGATGGCTTTGCCGATGCCACGCGCCGCCCCGGTCACTAACGCGACCTGGTGATCAAGGTTGACTTTCATGTGCGTTGACGCCTCCTTCTTGTTTCCACACGATGTCTCCAACGTGAGCTTGACTAAACTACTCGATCCCCAGAGGAATCTGACATGGACGACCGCGCACGATCCGATGTCCTGAAGAATCGGCATTGAACGACCATTGAGCTTCCACCTTTCATAGAAAGTACTCCAGATTGGAGCATATACTCGCTGCGGTTGAATACCGAGATGGGGATTCCTAACCGCAAAGAGCATAGGATCCCTTGGCTGCAACTGCAACTATGGGTGCATGTCGATGGCGGGGTAACAAGGGCCCTGCTTGGCTCGGAGGAGGCGGTGACCTGTTGGGTCTGCGACAAAAACCCATCCACCGCCGGCGGCAACCCCATTGGGCTCGCCTACGTCTCCCAGGCGCGACATGCCGAGCCGGCCACAATCCTGGCCAGTGGCGGCAAGGAGGGGGACAATGCTGCGGCTGGATCGGTCCGCAACAAACAGCGTCTGCCTGTCGCAGGCGAGGCTGGTTATCCCTCCAGAACTTGTTATTGTCTTCCAGCGTTCACGACCTTCTTGATCGAGGGCGATCAGTTCCTTTGCGGTGGCGATATAGACTTGTTCGTCCTCATCTGCAGCAAGGGCGACGATGTCGGCTGGCTTGACGGAAAGCGCAAGCGGTACTGCCACTGAGGGCGCGTCGGGAGTGGCAAGGGAAATCGCCAGAATTGACTCGCCATCCAGCACGTAGGCCAGCGCATCGCCGACAGCCAAAGCGCGCGGGTTCTGGAATGCCCCTTCCTTCGTCAGCCGGACCCATGGTCTTTCTCCCCAGGCCGTGCGATCGGGATCGAAGCGCCACAGACACTTCGCTGTCGCGTCGAGGACAAGGTAGCCTGCGCCATCCCACGCCAAGCCCACCGCGCGGCCGGTCCAGCCGTTTCCGACTCGCCACGGCTCGTTGGCGTTGGAAGAGAAGGGCGCATTCATCTCGTCATCGGCATACATGCGAACGATCCGCTGCCCGTTCTCGATCAGCGCCAGCAACGTTCCATCCGGCCCGGCGGCAAGGAGGCTCGGGTCGGCCAGACCACCAAGGCGCTCTCCAGTCGGACGGCCCTTCCGATCGAAATGGAGCAGGCCCTGTGCGCACGCGATCCACGCGCCGCCCTGCGTCTCGGAGGCAAGGCCGGTCGGGTAGTAGGCCCAATCGCCTGCAACTACGCGTCGCCCGGTCGAGGACTTTGTCACTTTCGCTGCTCTGCCCGCAACATTGACCATCCACGCGTGGCCGTCCAGGGGGAGGATCATCGCCGCATAACCGTTGTCGCTTTCCTGAACGGCCAGCAGGTTGCCCGAAGCGTTGAAGCGATAGATCCTGTTGTCGGGCCAGTAACTCCCGAGGATGAAGTCGCCGGTCTTCGGATCAACCCCAAGGGAACAGTACCACCAGTCCTTGCCAGGCTTCGCCTGGAGGATTTCCCCGTTAGGTTTCCCGTCACGCGTCCAGCCGTGTACGCTCCCGTCGTGGGCCAACGCGTAGAAGTCGCCCTTGGGTCCGAGGGCGATGTCGCGCGGTCCCTTGCCATCGGGGAGTCTCGCCTCCGCCAGCAGCGCCGCCTTCTCTGTGACGACGTCGAAGGTGTAGAACTTGTCGTCGTGACCGAGGCACAACATTCTCGGCCCGTCCCCGCGCATCGCGCGCATGCCTGTGGGAAGTGTGGCGACCCTTCCCAATTCCGGACTGCGGACTGCGGATTGCGGA
>JACQGJ010000698.1 GCA_016199605.1 Armatimonadota bacterium
TCTCCCGCACTAACGGCGTGCGAAGCTCGGTTTCGGGAAGGAAAGTGACGGTGATAGGCATGGGGTTGTGTCTTTTCAGGTGGACGAATAGGGCGAACTCATTGAGTTAGAGAGTCACACCCGCACAGACGACCGCTCACGATTGGGGAAAGGTGTGGCTTCCCTACGCTTCGAGTTGGTCGGCAATTGCTCGATGACGTCCAGATACCACCACCAATGTGAGGGGGGTACGTTCTCATCACGCCGCCAACTGGCCAGATCAGCGACGCTGCGGATGGATTCGCAGAATTCCTGCGCATGCTGGAGCAGCGCCCTATCTGCCTCAGACACGCGCTTGCGCTCTTCATCGGAGAGATGCGGTTCGTTTGCGGCGATCTCGCTACGAGTCATCAGCATGTCCAGGTGCTCCATCCCGCTGACGTCCGGGAACTGCACGCCGACTTCATAAGCTCCGATTAGCTCTCTATAGCTCATCATCTAGTTCACCTGCCACGCCTAACCACAAGAGTCGCAGTCGGCGGCAGATGCCCTCGCAGCTTTCGTTTCCGCAGGTACTGTGTTGCACTGTCCGACTTCCACCGCACCTGGGACCGAACATCCCTGAGTACCTCAAATACTTGGGGGTTTGTGGACATTAGTTCGCTCTGCATAAACCTCTGCAAGGAATCCATCGAGCCGACCCGCTTCCAGGTCTTCCTCGATCTCCCTGTCCCATGCCACTGCACGGTAGTTCTCCAACCACCTCATCAACTCCGCCAAGTCTCTGCCTGGCAACTGGGTAATCGCTATCTCTATCTCCTGTACGTTCATGACTGGATCTCCTGTCTTCTTCGCCGTTGTTCGAGAAGGTCCGCCAGAACAGGGGATTGCCTCCTCCCTTCTGCCACAGATGATAGACTCTCAGAGGATCATCGTCAAACCCCTTCGACGCTTGCGCGGAAGCAGACAGGGCACACGGGCGAGCCCTGCGAGTTCAGCGGCCTTCAGCGCCTCTGCCTGGGGAGGTACGTCTCCTCAAGATGGCACGACACCGGCCGCCTCAGGTCCTCCCAAAGTGGAAGACAAACGACACGATCCCGCACCCCGCTGGTACGCGACGGAGTAACGTCGGGGGGAATATATCACAAACTGGGAGAACGGGGCAAGGCGGAAATCGCGGCACACCTGATTCTTCGCAGTCAGGTTCCTGATACAAGTGGCTACGGAGCAGCGGAGGGGTACAGCCCTGTTCGACGGGCTATGAAGCGCGAGTTCGACTCGCCCTTCTCCGCGAGGGTATGGGGCAGTAGAACTGCCGCGTCATAGTCACGCCCAGGAGTGCAACTCCTGGGCGAACGAGAGTAGAACTGCCGCGTCATAGTTTCGTCCAGGAGTCCAACTCCTGGACGAACAGTTCTGCAACGAAGGCTCTGATGCTATTCACCGTGGCATTGGTTGCAGAAGTCCTTCTGGTCGTGGCACATCAGACATTGCTTGGTGTCTTTTTTGGCTGTCGGTCCATGTTTCTGTACCCACTCAGAGTCCTTGTGCGACGCCGGTTTCGGGACGTCCGAGCCATGGCAAGTGCCGCAGAGCTTGGCTTTGGGTTCGATCAGAAGCTTGGCGTTTTTCGAGCCGTGAGGATTGTGGCAGGAAGTGCAGGTCAGCACCTCTTCAGGCAACGGATGGTGCGTCTTATCGGTGACCGCCTTCTTGATGTCAGCGTGACACCCAAGACACGTGACGTTCTGGGATTCTCGCAGCATTTTCTCTTGCTTGGTGGCGTAGTGAACCTCGTGACAAACGGTGCAAGTCAGGTCTTTCTTTGCGTGCGGGCCGTCATTCCACTGCTGGGACTCAACCTTTCCCGCGTGACACTGGAGACAGATCGCTGACTTCTGAGCGAGAGAGGCGGTCCCCCAGCTTGTGATCGACTTCCTATCTCCCGCGACGTGCTTCCCGCCGGGGCCGTGGCACGATTCGCAGCCGGCGCCCGGCTGAGCGGTGGTCGCCTTCAGCATCTTCTTGCTGTGATCCAGATTTGTCCATCTCCGCGCGAAGTCGATGTGGCATAGGACGCAGACATTGACTCCCAGAAACTGGCTATCCACCTTGGACTTGGACTCACTCGTTTGTGCCTCCGAGACCAACCCGTGGACACCGGCAACGAGGGAGATGGCGGCAGCCAGCAATGCAATGAGGTAGGATACTGTTTTCATCTTTTTGTCACCTTTGCTTCAAAAGGCTTGCGCAGACAATCGAGTTACCGGCGTCCACCCGCGCGGCGGGCGCTTACGCTCCGCATCGCACGGGCCTGTCCGGACGAAGTATCGCCAAGGGTGAACTTGTCTGAGTCGTGGCACTGAGTGCAGAACTTCTTCAGCGTGTGGCACTTGGAGCACAAGCTGTCGGACTTGAACGAACCCACCCCTGCGTGTTTCAAGGCGAAGCCATCGGGATGGGGCATTTCGACCCCGTGGCAGTTGAGGCACGCGATGCGGCTGCCTTTGCCGTGGCAACTCAAACAAGCCGCGTCGCTCATTTCCTTGACACGTCCACCGTGAATCGCCTTCCACTGAGGCGTGTGCGACGCGGGTTTCTGGCGAGTGTGGCACTTCAGACAGAAGGACTGTTGATGACAGGTCGCACACACCGCAGGATTCTCTCGGGCAACCGGTTGGTGAAGGCGAGACTTCCATCGTGCCGGATGAGGGATTTCCACCTTGTGGCAGGAAGCGCAGAACTTCTGCGTGTGGCACTGCCGACACCCGGCTCCCGCTGAACGTCCATGGGTCTTGGGCCACTGCTCGTTGTGAGTGTCAGGCTTTGCGCCCTTGTGACAGGAGGAGCAGAAATCCTTCGCATGACACACGTTGCAGGTGCGGGCGTCGGCCCTTTGATGCCTGTGGATCCAGTTGGGTACGTGGGATTGCGGCTCGGCGCCCTTGTGGCATGCGACGCAGAAGTCCGTCGTGTGGCACTCCTGACAGATTCCGGGACGCTTGGCAAATCCTCGCTTGTGTTGCGAGATCCACTTCGCGGTATGAAGCACGTCTTTATGGCAATTCGTGCAGAAAGAACGTTCGTGGCAGACGGCGCAATACTCGGGCTTCTCCGTCGCCGTTCCAAAGTGGGACTTGATCCACTGGTTCATGTGGGAATCAGGTCTTCGTTTCTGGTGACAGGTCTGGCAGAAGGCCGGCTTGTGGCAGGACGAGCATTGCGTCGGGTCTTTGCGCACTTCGTATTTGTGCCCGGTCAGCCAGCCTTCCTCAAAATGGCTCTGCGGCTTCTTCGGCCCGACCTCCGGCGACTCCGGCATTTGGGAGTTCTGACCGATCGACATCAGGAAAGCCACCAACGATTCCACTTTGCCGGGAGGCAGGTTATATTGTGGCATGATGGAGCGAGGGTTGAAGGCCTGGGGATTCCGGACCAACACCGTCAACCGCTTCTGGTCATTGAGATTGGCTCCTGCAAGATCAGGGCCAGCCGTGCCTCCCCCTCCGTTGATTCCGTGGCAGGTCGAGCACCGCAGATCCATGAAGATCTTCTCGCCGATTTTCTCCTGTCGGTTCAACTCCTTCTGCCGCGGCGCGGAGGCAAGCCCCATGAGACCCAGACCCGAGATGACGCAGAAGACCACCGTTGCCAAGGCCATCGCATAAGGACGGCGGCGTGGGACGCGGTGAGGACTCGTGTCCACGTAAGGGAGAACCAGGAACACCACGACGGTAATCGCCGGAACCAGGACGGCTCCCACAAACTCAAGCTTCCCTGGGAAGTACATGAGAAACTGAAACATGTATAGGAAGAACCATTCCGGACGGGGCACGTACCCGGTCTCGGACGGATTCGCCATCCTCTCCAAGGGCGCCCCGAAATGCCACGCGAGAAAGTAGAGGACAAGGAACACTCCCAGCGCAGCCACGATGTCCTTGAACAACTGTTCCGGGTAGAAGCGCTGGGTATATTCGATGTTCTGCTCATCCCCGACCTTGCGCCAGGGAGGGGTGATCCCGCGTTTGCGGACCTGGAAGAGATGAAAGATCGTGAGGCCGATCAGCAGCACCGGAAGGATGCAGGTATGGATGGTAAAGAACCGCGTCAGCGTCAAAGCCCCGACGCTGTCCCCGCCGCGTGCCAGCGAGCGAACGTATTCCCCCAACACGGGTACGGATCCGGCGATGTTGGTTCCGACAACGGCAGCCCAGTAGGCTTTCTGGTCCCACGGCAACAGGTAACCGGTGAAAGCCAGCCCCATGGTGAGCAGAAGCAGGCCAACGCCCAGGACCCAGATGATCTGCCGCGGCTTTTTGTACGCTCCCCACACGTACACCTGGAGCATGTGAAGCCCAACGATCAGGGCCATGGCGCTGGCGCAATAATGGTGCAGACCGCGGATGATCCCGCCGAACGGGAGCACATGGGTAATGTAGTCCACAGTTTCGTGGGCATGGTCTGGGGTGGGAGTGTAGTACAACAGAAGGAAGACACCCGTGACGACCTGTATGGTAAACGAAAAAAGCGCCAGACTGCCGAAGACGTGGGGCCACCCGACGCCCTTGGCCAGCGGCTCCTCGAGGAAATGGTGGATGATGGAAACCAAGTCGCTTTGCTCATCGATCCAGCGGAAGATCTTGCGTATCATCGATTAACCTTCCTTCATTTTGATAAATACGACGCCACCCTGAATCTTGTGCTCAAACTGGTCCAGAGGTCGTGGAGGCGGCCCCAGGATGACTTTGCCATTTATGTCAAACCCGCCGTTATGACACGGACATAGGAAAGCCTGGCGAGCGTTGTCCCATCGCACCCCGCAACCGAGATGAGTACAGACATTGGAGAAGACGGTGAGATTGCCTCCGTCTTTCGCGACGATATACGCCGTGCCCCGGACTGTCTTCTGCTGCCATCCATCCAGTTTCAGGTAGGAGTAGCTGAACTTGGTCGGCTCGCTCGGCTTCACATCGGAAACTCCACCAAGTCGTACCCAGGGCGAGATCTTCTTCGTGAGCAACGGGCCAATAGCAAGACCCACGAGAGGCACCCCCAGCAGCAAACCGATCCCACCGGCCATCAGACCAGTCAGATAGCTCAGCAAGCGTCGTCGGGTCATCATTTCCTTGGTGAGCTCGTACTCTTGAAGCCCGGCTTCATGTCCATGAGCTACATGCGGTGTTTCGTCCATCGAAACTCTCCCTCCCTGCTATCATAGCGGCGAAGATTCATGATGTATGAATAATTGGGCATGATGATACCTCGACTCCCTTAGAACTCGTCCAACAATAACACAGCGTCCAATCTGGATCAAAGTACCTGAATCACTGCCAGATTTCCACCGAAAACGCGGTGTTGTTCTTGGACGAGTTCTTAAGGTGACAAGGCGACTTGTTTCCCTGATCGGGGCAAGGATCGCAACCCCGATCGCTTGTGACATTTTTCACACAGGTGCGCCCCGCTCACTTTCCACTGGTGCGGTCGGTGGCAATCCTGGCAGCTCAGGATCCTATGCCCGTTGCCATGCACCCAGGAGGCCGGGAGGCGTTCCATTGATCCATGACACTTCCCGCAAATCTTGGATCCCTCCACCTTCCAGGTGTGAGGCTGGTGACAGGATGTGCAGTCCTGATGTTTCTCAGGAAGCTTCTCACGACCCACGTAAGCGCCCGCGTGACAGGCCTTACAGGTTCCCGTGGCAGGCAGCCGGTGATGGGGGTTGTGGCACTTGCGACACTCGAATTGCATGGGGGAATCCATGTTGAACTTAAAGGGCTTCTCCAGTTGCCGCTGGTGGCACCAGAGGCAGTCGTTGCGAGTAGGCAGCAAACTTGACTGCGTGGCCAGGAAGTTGTGACAACTCGTGCAGTGCAGTTTTCCCATCCCGGTAATCTGTATTGTTTCTCGGGCATGACACTCTCGGCACACCTCCGCAGAGGGACGAAAGCGGTGAATGCTTTTTGAGTGGCATCGCACACAAGGGATCTTCTGTTTCTCCGCATGGACTTTGTGCCCGGCAGTGTCAGCCACTTGAATCCATTGCGGATCGCCGCTGCGATGACATTCTGAGCATCGGTTCGGTGGAACGTGGGCATGCTTCGCAACTTTGGTGGGACGTTTCGTCAGCGTCATCCACAACTGACGGGTGCTCTCCATCTTGCTCTGCTGGTGACAGGCGTGGCATGTCACCTTCCGGTGCTCGCTGGTCGCCCAGCGATCCCACGCCTTCTGCATGATGTGACAACTCATGCAGAAATGCGGGTCATGCTCTGTGTAATCGTAGGCTTTGTAGGCCCCGACTCCGGCGGCCAGAACAATCAACAGCAGCACAATCTGGACGATCCGGCCCAGCCGGAGGAATTTCCTGACACCTCTTTTTATGATCACTACTCAAGCTCACCCGCTAACGCTACACAAGCCTCGCAACAAGGTCAACTTAATCCCTGTTGGGGGCTTCCGTCTTTCTGCCAGTGTTACTGCCTGTCGCCCTCATTCATGTTTCTCGTCCGCCTGTGTCATTACTAAGGGCCTTACCGCGGTACGAGCCAAGGATCGATCCGATCAACCCCAGAAAGATGCTTACGATCATAAGCCCAAGAAAGAGAACGCTGGTGAATTTCCCAATCGGCAGGAACCACTGCAGGACATAAATCACGGCCGCAAGCGGAACCCACAAGGAAAGCGGCCCCAGATAAAAGCCAACCAAGGAGGAAAAGCTGACGATCAAGCAATAGGAAAGAGGATGGCCTGAAAGACCCATGTAAGTTCCCATGGCCCCGCCGGCGATGCACGAGGGCGCCAGGACGATGGACCAAACGAGCAAAGCTGGACCCCAGACGTTTTCAGCCGGATTCAAGAGCCACGTGGTCAAGGCGAAAAGTGGAAACAGAAGAACGGGCACAATCGCCCCTAATCCCGCGCCGACACCGGCAGCAAGGATCGCGTTCTTCATGCGCGACGCGACCGGAACGTCAGCCTCATGCGGCAAACGGCGTTTCCTGTCTGTAACCGGGATGGTCAACCAGGCGTCGGCAACCCCAGCAACCCTCGCATACTCCGCCGGATGCTCCTCGCGCATCCGCTCCTCCGAGATCAATCCGTTGAGCCAGGTGACGCTCATCGGGAACACGTGTGGGCCGAGGTGTACGTTGTAGAAATGCCAGATGATGATGCTCAGGAAGGCCAGGAGCGCCTCGTAGCTGTGGATGACTCTGGCAACA
>JACQGJ010000075.1 GCA_016199605.1 Armatimonadota bacterium
GAATAGCCCGACCCCTCACCATCTTATACTCGTCACCGTTGAAAATGCACCTTTCGCCCTGCCCTCTCCCCAGCGGGAGAGGGCAGGGGTGAGGGGGAAAGTCACTTCAGACGAATGGCGTGTTTTCAACGGTGACGAGTATAGCAGGTCGTTCGTGGTTCACATACATCAGACTGGCCAGCCCGTACAAAGCCGACAGCACCGGCATCACGGGACCGGAATCGTTGATCAGAAAGGAAGCAATCGCGCCCATCAGCAACCCGTAAAGACATGCGACAAACGCTGGATAGCGGTCGAGCACCGGCAAACGACGCCAGGATCGGAGTTCCGGAAGGAGGCAGACGATCACGAGAGTTGTCAGGAGTCCGAGGTCCCAGTGCGGATGGCGAAAGGAACGCCCCAGGATTTCCAGCTTCCTCCAGACCATCAGCCACAGGGTCACCAACCCGTGGTCCCGCACCTCCAGCACCAAACGGCCCAGGTGGCTCAACTCGGACAGGTCCCGGAGGTCCATCCACGTGTAAAACGACAGCAGCAGTACAATCCCCAGGAGGATGAGCAACCAGCGTTCTCGTGAAAGGAGGAGGCCTTTGAGTCGGTAGAGTGCGGCGCCGAATCCAACCGCCGCTCCAACCGTTCCCCCGAAGTCCGATCCCAAACGGGGGAGGCCGATCAGGATCAGGCATAGGAACAGCCCCCCACCCACGAAGAGGAATTTCACGTTTGTCACGGGCACCGACGCTTGACGAGACCCGTGGACAGACAGCAAGGCTCCGGCGGTCATCAGTGCGGCGCCCATCAGCACCGCCATGCATTCGTTACCCAGGCCGTAGTATCTCGCCCCGATGAAGGGAGAGTATCCGAGGACCGCGTTGAAACTGATGTGCGACCCCGTGAGGAGATCGAAACTGATGCTGAGAGCGGTCACGGCTCCCACGAGACTGACAGCCAACCAGCGGTTCCGACAGCAGCGGTGTGCTGTAAATCCGACGATGGTAGAGGCAGCCATCAGGAGAAAGGCCCCTTCCAGAAAAGACTGGCAGTGAAGGAGCAACGGCGTGGACCAGAACAGGAGCAAGGGGAACGCCAGCAGTGACAGTAAGGCGATCTCCACCCTTGTCCCCCCCCGCACGGACTCGGACTGCGGCAACCCGACTTCGGAGGCTTCGGGGGAGGAACGCCACAAGCAAAGGAAGGCCCACACAAGTATTGCCGTCTCAAGCAGAGAGAGGACGGCAAGCATCGGAATGCGCAGGTGACCGTCTACTGTCGCGCACTGCTGCACGATACCGCCGACCTGTTCCCAGGGGCGCTTGGTCCGGCTAACTCGTAGGAGGCTGCCCTGCAGGAATCGCGGACGCTCGATTTCAGCGAGCTGCAGGATGGATGCTGTCAGGTCACCGAGAGTTACAACCCCGGAAGTCCGGGTGCTTGCAGAAGTGAGGACCCCGTCCCCGCGGAAACCTCTCCCGTAGACAATCAACGGGCAAAGATCGCAGGGAGCGGAATGAGGGGGTGAGAGCGACAGCAGGAGGAGAGTATCCTGCCCGGGTCTCAGCCGGGTCAGAAGATCCCCGAGAAACCTGTCAGCCCGACCGAGAGCTTTCGTTCGGTGGGAGTTGGTGACCGCCAGTTCAGACCACAGGGAATACTCGTCGGCCCGGAAAGTGTCCCCCCAGTCGATTACTGTAAGGAACAAATCTGCGTTCAAGCGACACCCGTCGAGGCGCGACAGGATTGCCGAGGAGGAACTCCTCCATCCGAAGGGGGCCGTCGGGTCAGGTTCGAGCACGGAGCGACCCACATCCCCGTAACGGGTCTTTCCCGTGGCGTCCATGGCGACGAGCGCCGCCGGGCGATGGCGGACGATGGAGCCGAATTGCGTGACCACGCCTGGGAACTTGTATTCCCACAGGGTCTTGCCCAACGGAGAAAGGTCACTGCACCCCAGCGCGGCCGTCATGAGTCCGCGCTGGCGCAACAACTCCCCCAGCTCTCCGAGTCTGCTTCTGCCCTGGAAGGCAAGGTTCCGTTGGCGAATGGCCCCAGTTTTGGTTGCGAGAACCCGGGCAGAACCGGGGGACACGCCGGTCCTCCGCTGAAAAACCTCCCCTCCCCTGCCCGACTCCAGGTCAACCAGTTCATCCACATTGTAGGCCTCTCCCGCGTCCTCGTCCCCGTTGGCCTCCATCCCGGCGCTCAACGTGATGGCCGCACGCATCGTGCTGGTTCCATCAGCGGTCTTGGTGTTGAGCGCGGCAATGGCGCCGTTCTCTATCAGCCACTCGAAGGCCCCGCCTTCCCGCCTCTGGGCCTCCAGATCGCCCCAGGTCACCCGATCGAGAAGGAAGAGGTAGACTCGCCCCGTGGTCTGAGCTCCGCACGAGATGACGCAGGAGGAGACAACGAGCAGACAACAGGTGATCCCCAGGAAGGACGGTATTCGGCGGTTCGAAAGGTCCATAGCGATGGTGTCGAGTAGTCTCGTTCCCTGTAAGCGGTTCCGAGGCATTATACGGAGGCCCGGATTGAGTTGTCAATTTCAGGGGAATTCCGGTGCCACACCAGTCGCTTCGGAGCAAGGGATTGTGGACCCAAACCGGGGGTACCCATTCCCGGCGCATCTCCCTGGCCCTCAAAAAACATCCCCCAATGGGTTGACGAATCCCCTTCCGGCAAATACACTGTTTGGACATGCAAAGTCGGGTACATGCCTCAAAGTCCAAGACGACCTAACTGCACTCTACATCAAGCTCCCCCAATCGTAGTCACCAAAACCGTAGTTGTGTACCCCCCGTAAAAGTCTTAGAGTGTGTCCAATAAGCCCTTTTGCGTGACGCCCAAGGGGGAGGGCGAAGCTCCTGCTGAGCCGAATACCGGGGGTCCAACGGCTCGGCGGGAGCCTCGCCCTCCCATTGCAGGGCCTTTTTGGACACACTCTTAACAAACTCCTATGAGCCAGCAGGCGCTTCCTTGCCATGCCAGCCGTTGACAGAGGGACGGCCTTCACGGGAAGCGCCCCCGTGTTGCTCTTTACCTGGAGGTGGTTGGAGGAAAACCATGATATCGAAGCATCGCCATGGGCTCCGGAGCCTTTCAAGGGTGGTTGCAGTTTCGTCGGCGGCTCTGATCTGCCTGGGATCCCAACTGGATCGCAACCCAAGTCCGTCTGCTTGTGCAGAGGATTCAGTCTCACCTCAATACCGCAAACAGGCAGCTTCGTCCCCGGAAAAGGCTCTGCGAGCCATAACTGTGAAATTGAAAGCCGACGGGGTTAGTCGTAGAGTCCGCACCACGGCTCGGACAGTGGGCGTGTTCCTGGGGCAGCAAGGGCTTCCCGTTGGGAAGCTGCTTCCCCTTGGGAAGCTGGACAGGGTCAGTCCTTCGCTCGATTCTCCCCTTGGTCAGGGCATGATGGTCAAGATCATCCGCGTGACTCAGAGAATGATTGAGAAGCCTGTGACACTGCCTTTCAAGACTACCGTTGAGTTCAGCCAGTCACTCCGACCAGGAGTCCAGCGGGTGATTCAGGAGGGAAGGGAAGGGTCCTCTATCTGCCTCTACAGACTGTGGATGGCCGATGGGAAAGTGGAGCGCAAGGACTTGATCGACACTCGCCGGGTACAGAAGCCCATCAATCGGGTAGTGGCGATGGGGGACAGGAGCTTTGGCCCCTCGCGCGGCGGGTTGGGTGTCAGGAAAGTTATGTGGATGGAGGCAACGGGTTACAGCCCTGACCCTCGGAGTTGCGGCAAGTACGCTACCGGGATCACGTCGATTGGGCTTCACGCCGGGTACGGGGTCGTCGCCGTCGATCCGAAAGTCATCCCCTTGGGATCGCGCTTGTATATCGAAGGTTACGGGTATGCCGTAGCCGCTGACGTGGGTGGGGCAATCAAGGGGCTTCGGATTGACCTCGGCCACGACACCCACCGGACAGCCCTGGCCGTTGGCCGCCACCAGGTCAAAGTCCACGTGTTGGATTGAGCCCGCGCTTCTGATGGAACCAGCCATCACGGTTGACCCGTATGACCGAGACCATTTGTGGACCCCCGGGACCATCCGTAAGCTTCTTGGTCAGTTGGAGACCAGGGCCAAGCGCTCTCTCGGTCAACACTTCCTGGCTGACCGGAACATCCTCCAGAGAACCTTGGACATCGCTCAACTACAGGGGGAGTCTTGCGTCCTGGAGATAGGACCGGGGCTTGGCCTTCTGACGCGAGCGCTCTCCCAGGTTGCCGGACGCGTCGTCTGCGTGGAGATCGACCACTGCATGGCAGAGGCGACCCGCGCTGCGACGGCAGACCTTCCCAACGTGACTCTACACGAACGAGACATCCTTACGATGTCCGTTGAATCCCTGTTCGGGGGCTTCTCTCGGGAAGTGTGTCACGTCGTGGCCAACCTGCCCTATGGAATCAGCAAACCACTTTTGCGGAGGTTGGTCGAACACCGTCAAGCCTTTGCCACGATGACAGTCATGCTTCAAAAGGAAGTTGCTCGACGAGTGGTCGCCCAACCGGCAACGTCTGACTATGGACCGCTTTCCGTGGCGTTTCACCTTTTCGGGGAGGCGCATATCGCGGCAAGAATTCCCGCGACCTGCTTCTTTCCTCGTCCCCAAGTTGATTCCTGCATCGTCCACGCCCGACTCAACGTGGATCCGGCGGTGCCCGTGGAAGACGAGACCTTATACTTCTGCATCGTCCGGGCCGCCTTCGGGGGCAGGCGAAAGACCTTGATCAACGCCCTGACCGCGAACTTATCCCGGCAGCTTAGAGAACGGGAACTGAGACAACCCGGCATGGACGAGGTGGGGAAATCCTGCTTGACGCGCGAAAAGCTAAGAGAGACAATTGCCGTTGCGGGAATCGATCCCCACCGTAGAGGCGAAACTTTGACGGTAGAGGAGTTTGGGAGATTAACGGAGAGTATGCTCAGCCGCCTGGTTCTTTGACTGAGACTGTGCCCTTCGCAGGCCCATCGAGCAAACGGCCCGGTCGGATTACGGTGCTTGCTCCCGCCAAGATCAATTTGTTCCTGGAGGTCCTGCGCCGCAGAGAAGACGGTTACCACGACCTTCAGACCATATTCCAGTCCATCGACTTGCACGATGTCCTGACCCTCCAGGTGACCGAGGGAGGTGTCCGATTCGCCTGCAATGTGCAGGAGTTGGTAAACGAGTCAAACTTGTGCCTGAAGGCCGTCAAACTCCTGCAATCAAGCCAGCTCGCAGGGACGAACCACGGAGTCAGCATTGATCTTGAGAAGAGAATCCCTTGGGGCGCTGGCCTGGGAGGTGGGAGCAGCAACGCGGCGGCAACCCTCAGGGCTCTCAACTATCTATGGAACCTGGACTTAGGGGAAACAACTCTCCACGACTTGGCCCGACGGCTCGGCGCAGACGTCCCCTTTTTCCTGCTCGGAGGATGCGCTCTCGGCGAAGGGACGGGGGAATCGCTGAGATCTGTAAAGACCCGGAACAACTACTGGATTCTTCTGGTGAAGCCGCCCTTCGAGGTCGAGACAGCACAGGCCTACAAACAATTGAGTCTCTCTTCCCGGGGAGCGAGTCAATCGCCGAGACCCTTACTGGCAGCCTTAGAAGAGGGCAGCATAGCCGAAGGCGGTCGGCTCTTGTATAATAGGCTCGAATCGTCGGTGATGGAGTTCCGGCCAGAGTTGCGCGACATCAAAACCATGCTGCTGGAAGCAGGCGCGAGGAGTTCCCTGATGTCAGGAAGCGGCTCCTGTGTCTACGGCTTGTTCCAGGACCCAGCCTCCGCCGAGAGAGCGCGCTCCCTGTTGAGCGAGCAGAACCTCGGCGAGTTGATCCTGGCTCGGCCAACTGAAGGGATCTGCCCGTTGACTCCATCGGAAATGAGGTGATTCATCCTTGGGATCCGGAGTTGAAACAACCACTGCACGCAACCTTGCTGCTGCCATCGAAGTGAAAGACCCGTTCGCAAAGGGCCACGCCAGATCGGTGAGCCGGGCGGCAGTGACCCTGGCGAAAGAGTTGGGCTATTCGGAGGACCGCATCTCTTCCGTGGAACAGGCGGGGTTGCTCCATGATATCGGCACCATTGACATTGATCGGAGAGTTTTGCTCAAGCGTGGGCGTTTGAGCCGTGAGGAGTTCGAGCAGATTCGTCTGCACCCGGTGATCGGCGCGAACATGGTTCGCCCCATCCCTTCGCTATCGCATATTGCTCCTTTCATCGAAGCCCACCACGAGCGCTGGGATGGCACCGGGTATCCCAAGGGATTCTCCGGAAAGGATATCCCGGAGGAAGGGCGCATCCTGGCGGTAGCCGAGACCTTTGATGCCATGGTTTCGAAACGTGCCCACCGTGGGTCCTTCTCCCCCTCCCGAGCGATTACAGGCCTCAAAACGGCTGCCCGCTCGCAACTGGACCCCCAATTAGTGGAAGCTTTCCTGTCAGGCATCTCGCGCGTCGCTCCTCTCGAACAGTATGAAGAAAGTGAAGACCGGTTTTCTCTTGAAGATCTCATCCATGAGGAGAAGGAGAAGATCCAGACGACCTTCGTCACGCTCGGGGAAACCGTCTGGTGGATGTTTGACCGACTCCTGGGCGACCGGATGACCCGGCGGGCTGAATTCGACGTCAATGAGTTTCTCAAGAGGCATAAGCTGGCTGTACGATTCCAAGGGGGGAAGATCAAAGAGTCCATCCCGCACCACGTGCTTCCGGAGGAGTTGGCTGATATCTACAGAGTGGCCTTTGCTCGCGAAATCTCGGCCTTCGAAAAGCTCGTGGGCAAGGACGTCCCAAGACAATACACCCGCGCAGCCATGGAAAGTCTGACGGAGTCGGGTCGGCAGATCTGTAGAGAATACCGGCTCTGCGAGACAGTAAATTGAACTGACACTGTGTCACCGTTTCCCGTCCTGCCGAGGGATGCCCTACAGGCAACCGGGATAAGTCGGAGCCTTTGCTATGCAAACCACAACCTATCCACTGCTGATCGTGCAGGCGCTCACTTTTATTGCAGCGATATTCGCCACCATCTGGGCGATTGAGCTTTACAGCCTCCTCAAGACGGGAGAAGTGGGGAAAACGTGGCGGGTGGTCGTTATTGCTACGCTGCTGTTTGCCGTGAGTGAAATTGAGAAGTTCGGTGAGACCTACCAGTATCTCCCGACCCTCAATCTTCATGAGTACCTCGATCTTCCTTTCATCCTCCTCCTCGCCATAGCCTGCTACATGCAGCGGAAGGCTTTCTTCATGCCGCAACATTTCCGAAGATCCCTGGTTTCACGGGTCACGAGCCGCAATGGCAACGAAGACCGGGCAGACGGATACGGCTACACTGATGACAGCTTTGACCTCGAAGAACTGGAGATGCTGGAACCCGTCGATGATGAACAGTGAAGCAGGTAGTGTTAACGCGATTCTCCTCGCTGGCAGCTCCAAGAAGGACAGCCTCCTCGAAGCCACAGGGGTTGCGCCAAAAGCCCTCCTCCCTCTCCCGAGCGGGACGACCATGCTCGAACAGGTGCTCTCCGCTTTACGCCAGTGTCCCTCCATCGGTCGCATCGTCGTCGTTGGGGACCCATCCCTGGAAGACTCGGTACAAGCGTCCGGCGGGGAGTTCGAGGCGCAGGGCGACAGCGTGATCGCCAATCTCCTTCGAGGATTTGCAGCGCTCGGGTGGCCTGAGCAATGTGTCGTCTCGACCTGTGACATCCCGCTCGTTACCCCCGAGGCTTTCTCGTCGCTCATCGATGCCGGGAGGGAGCACCGGGCTGACGTTGTTTACCCAATCACCACACGCGAAATCTGCGAGCAGAGATTCCCAGGAGGCCACAGGACCTATTCCAAGTTAAAGGACGGGACTTTCACGGGTGGCAACGCTATGTGGATGAATGGAAAGTTTGTTAACGCCCAGCAGGAGGCCCTTCAGGATTTCTTCGAGGCCCGGAAAAGCCCCCTGAAGCTGTGTCGCCTGATTGGGTTGAGGTTTTTGATCCTGTTCTTGACCAGACAATTGTCGATAGAGGATGTTGAGCGACGGGTTGATCAGTTGTTTGGTTGCAGGGCTCGCGCCTTCCTTTGCGACTACCCGGAGATGGCTTTCGATGTCGATAAGCCAGAGGATCTTGAGATGGTCAGCAAATACATCAACAATGGAGGAGTGACATGAAGCAACGTGTGGGTTTCGTCGGGCTTGGTATCATGGGAAAACCGATGACGCAAAATCTCTTGAAGGCTGGGTCCCAGGTAACCGCGTACAATCGGACCCGATCCAGAACTGATGAGGTGAAAGCCGACGGTGCTTTGGTGGCTGCTACCCCCGCGGAGGTCGCGCGAAATTCGGACGTGATCATCACCATCGTCACGGATTCACCGGAAGTAAGGGAGGTGGTCCTCGGGCCGAACGGCGTGATCGAGGGAGCTGCGGCTGACTCAGTGGTGATTGACATGAGCACGATCTCGCCGAAAGCCACGCGAGAGATTGCGGAAGCTCTTGCAGCCAAAGGTATCCACATGCTTGACGCTCCTGTCAGCGGAGGCGAGAAAGGAGCGATCGAGGGCACCCTCTCCATCATGGTCGGGGGACCGAAACAGGTCTTTGAGCGTTGTCTGCCCGTTTTCGAGGCCATGGGGAAGAACGTCATCCACATGGGCGACGAGCATGGCAAAGGGCAATCGACAAAGTTGTGCAACCAGGTCGTCGGAATCCTCAACATCCTTGCAGTTTCCGAAGGATTGATGCTGGCCCATAAGTCGGGTCTCGACCTCACCAAGATGTTGCAGGCCATCGGAGGCGGGGCGGCTGGATCCTGGATGGTCAGCAATCTCGCGCCAAAAATGGTGGCGCGTGATTTCGAGCCTGGGTTTATCATCCGACTGCAGCAGAAGGACCTCCGAATCGTGATGGAAACCGCGGAGGACCTCAAACTCCCCCTCCCAGGGACAGCCCTCGCCAATCATCTCCTGCGATCGGTGGAGGCAGAAGGGCTTGGCGAGAAAGGCACCTCCGCTTTCATTCGCGCCCTGGAAAAGCTCGCTGACTGCGAGATTTCCTGACAGTCCCTCACGATTCTCTTGCTGGGAGCTTTTGATGCGATCAGTGCTTTTCTTCGCAGGCCGTTGGCTGACCATCGCGGGCGGTGCGATCGTAGCCGCGGGCTCTCTGATGCCCTGGGCAGAACTCCCGATTCTCGGAGTCTCGATCCCCGTGTCGGGGCTTTTCGGCCTGGGCAGCGTGACCTGCGCCCTTGGGCTGGCGGTCAGTGTGCTCTGCTACCGTGGCTACCGCCTGCGCCTTCTCTACCTCCTGATCGCCGGGGCGGTGCTGTGGATCGCTGCCCAAAAAACGATGTCGGTGAAGATAGAAACTCGGTCCATGCTCCTAAGCATGGAAATGCAGTTGTATCCTATCAACCAGGCTCTTGCTCAACTCGGCGCTCCGCCGGTTTCCGTTACTGACACGTCGAAGAAAGGGAGTGATCTGGTTGGAGTGGGGCTGTGGCTCATGCCTATCGGCTCAGGTCTTATCCTCGCCGGCTGCCTCACCTCGCTGTTCTGTCGCCCCCTCAGCTTCAGATCGTTGCCCTTTGAGTTTGTCGGCTTCCTGGCTTGTCGTCACTGCGCCACCCTCGTGTCTGGCGAGATGCTGGTGTGCCCGAAGTGCGGCAGAGGGATATCCGACAAGCGTCCCTGCCCAAAGTGCTTTCAGGTTGTCGAGGGGAATCATCGGTTTTGCTTTCGCTGTGGCGAAACGATGCACCCATAGCCGGGGCAGACTCCTGCTCACTCCAACGTTCCGATGAGCGTTGCCCAAGCAGAACCAGGGGGACGACCCATAGGTGACAGACCAGTCAGGACCTCCAGACAACAAACGCACACAACGGAAATACGCTGACTTCCGACTCGGATACCTCTGGGCCTCCCTGGGGGTCGCGATCTTCGCCGGATTAGCCATCGGCGGTCACCTCATCTTTGTGATTGCCTACGGGTATGCGGTTGGACCAGGTTTCTCCTGTTTCATTCAGGTTCACGGTCATGTTCAACTCATGGGTTGGACGGGACTGTTTATCATTGGAGTCAGCCTTCATTTTCTTCCGCGGGCGGCGGGGGTCCCCCTCGCGAAGCCACACCAGATGAGGTATCCGCTGTGGCTGATCACCGTGGGGCTCCTCCTTCGCACTTTTGCTCACTGCGCGCTTCCCTACCTGTCGGGAAGTCCCGCTTTCACGCTTTGCAGTTGGGCCGTTGCGATTTCCGGACTCCTGGAATGGATCGGGGTGTTCACCTACCTGAGGCTTCTCCTTGGGACCCACCTTCAGTCACGCCGACTGGGAGATCGACCGGGACTGCGCGCCATTGAGCCCTTTATGGCAATGATGGCCCTCGGGTGGCTCCTCTATTCGACAATCAATGCTGTGCTGGTTGTCCAGATGGCTTTGCAGAAGGCTGCCCTTGCCAACATGATGTGGTCTCAAATAGCCACCGAAGCTTTCATCGATCTGGCTCTCCTTCCTGTAGCTTTTGCCTTTTCGGTCAGGACCTTTCCTCTGTACCTCCGTCTCGCCGCACCGGATTGGCCGGTGGCAACAGTGGCTTATGTTTACCTCGTGGGCGTGTGTCTCCACCTTGTCCCAGTTTTGCCTCCGTTCCTCTCCCTGGCCTCTGACGTGCCCGACAAGATCTCATTGATCGGGAAGACGGTGAGCGCTGGCGCGATCCTGTGGTTTGTGTGGAGCCTGGATGTGCTGACACGTTTGAAAGCGCCATGGATCGTGAACCGGATTGGACACCCAGGGCCGGACCGTCGCACCACACGGCCGGGGCTGCCGGACTATGGGGAGTTCGGTCACTTCGAGTGGCTTGTTTACTCGGCCTATCTCTGGTTGGTTCTGGGCGCGGCAGTCGAAGCCATCCAGGGAGTCTTCTCAATGGCAGGTCGTCCGCTCCCCGTCAATGAAAGCGGAGTCCGGCACCTCTATCTCTTGGGTTTCACTACCTTACTCATTCTGGGCATGGCTCCTCGAATGGTTCCGGGGTTTCTCCACAAGAAACGCGTTGCCAGCCCCGGGTTGGTGGACTTGACCTTCTGGTTGGGTAACACCGCGCTGATCGGCCGTGAACTGATGCTTTGGATTCCACCCTTCATCCTCAATTCAGCTCCTGTGACTATGGGCGTGGCGCAGGCCCTGCTCGGATTCTCCGGGATGCTCAGTATGGTCACTTTGGCCTGTCTCGCGCTGAACCTCTGGCTCACAGCTCGTAGACAGTAGCCTTCTCCCGCTACATTTGGTCCTCAATCTCCCTCGCGAGGATGCGATTCGTTTCACACGCATTGTTTGCATATCTGCTCTTCCGTGATATATTCCTGAATGACCATTCATTCATTTAGGAGGTGTGAGCGTGGCGTATAGGAGGGACGAGCAATTGATCGGCGAACGACGGGAGCAGTTGCTCCAAGCTGCGGCGCGATGCTTCGCAGAAAAGGGCTACGCTCGAACGACGGCAAAGGACCACGCCTAACCATGAATCTTGCGCACATTCACTTGCTTCTCAACCACATTCCTGTAGTCGGTTGTGGGTTTGGGATATTGCTTCTGATCCTCGGGGCGGCCCGGAATAGCGCGGACCTCCTCAAGGCCAGCTTACTGCTGTCCATCGTCGTTGCGATGGCGGCAATTCCCACCTACTTCACCGGAGAGCCGGCGGAGGAGGTCGTTGAGCACCTACCTTATGTGTCGGAACCAATGATCGAACAACACGAAGACGCGGCCAAGGTGGCCTTTGCCGTCACCGAAGCGTATGGGGTCGTGGCGCTCGCCAGTCTGTTGTTCCTTTGGCGAGCCAGCGCGATCCCCAGGTGGTTGATCACAACCGCCCTGGCCCTCTCGTTGATCTCCGGTGGTTTGATGGCTCGAACCGCGGGATTGGGCGGGAAGATCCATCACCAGGAGATCCGTGAAGAAGCGTCTTTGGGGGAAGCTTCTCGAGGACCGCGATTCTTGAGGGAAATTCCGTCGTCAACAGGAAATGAAAATGATGACTAAAAGGGGATGACATCCTCAGGAATTGTGTTACAATGTGGGGCGTTTACAGGGGGCTGACGGGCAGCCGTTACGTTAACCTTTGAATGGGGCCTCCTGTATGAATGGATTTCAAACTCAAGAAAGTCGAAAGGAAGGGCAGACAAATGGATTTCTCAACTCTGTCAGAGGCGATCATCAATGGCAATCGCGATGTCGCCACAAAGGAGACGCAGGCAGCGGTTGATGCAGGCGTCCCAGCATCCGATATCCTGCAGGAAGGATTGATTGCAGGGATGAGCGTCGTAGGGCAGAAATTCAAAGCCAATGAGTTCTACGTTCCCGAGGTGCTGGTTGCCGCCAGGGCGATGAAAAGCTCGATGGGAATCCTACGCCCCCTGTTGGCAGAGGCCAACGTCCAGGCAGTCGCAAAAGTCGCGATCGGCACGGTGCAGGGCGACCTGCATGACATCGGCAAGAACCTCGTAGCAATGATGCTGGAGGGCGCTGGGTTCGAGATCATCGATCTCGGCGTTGACTGCTCCCCCGACAAATTCATGGAGGCAGTCAAGCAGAACGGCGCAAGCGTGATCGCTTTGTCTGCGCTGCTGACTACGACCATGCCCTCCATGAAAGATACGGTCGAGGTCTTCAAGCAAGCCGGACTTCGCGAGCAGGTAAAAATCATGGTTGGCGGCGCTCCGTTAACTCAGGACTACGCCGACAGCATCGGCGCAGACGGGTATGCTCCGGACGCAGCAAGTGCCGTCGATCTCGCGAAGGATTTGATCGCTGCCTGATCGACTCCGATCAACCTGAACACCAAATCGCTATAGCGATCATATCGTGAACTCGTCCGAGGAGTCCCGAGAGAGTGAGTTGCTCACCTGCGAGCAGGCCGGGCGCGGACATATCCGCCCTGTTGGAGGAGTTCCAGTGAAGCGTTCCAAGAGTTGTGAGCCGGTTCATGTCTTGGAACGCTTCCGTGTTTTCCCTATGCGGTATTCTCTCCCCACGTAACGATGAACTTCGCGCAGACTACAGTCACCCTCCCCACGCTTGAATGGACCGCCGCGGACACCGTCAGCCGACGACCGCAATCCATTGGTGCCTTCTTGCGACTGGGCATGGCGTGTGTTGGGTGCGCGATGGATTCCTTTGATACCAAACAGGAGGCCGCACGCAACTATGGGCTTGACCCGGCACAAGTTCTGAACAAGGTCAGCCGAACCATTTAGAGGAAGGGATGATCGAAGAAATGAACATCATTGACGTCCTGTTGATCGAGCACGGGACTTTCTATCTTCAGTTCGAGCACCTGGAGCAGACGGCTCCGGCGATCGAGCAACTTGGCGAACTGCAATCGAAGGTTTCCATGCTGGCCGCCGTCCTGCCGACACACGCCCGGCTCGAGGACGAACTGCTCTTTACTGCCCTTGAGCCTCACCTCGGGACGATGGGCGGTCCGCTGTTCGTGATGCGGATGGAACACGACCAGTTGGAGGGATTGCTTGGGCAGTTACCGCAACTGGAGGATCTTGACCAGGCGAAGGATATGCTCGCGGAAGCAATCACCGTCGCGCGACAGCACTTCGGAAAGGAGGAGCAGATCCTCTTTGCCATCGCGAGACAGTCCCTCGACGCGGACACCTTGAATCGACTCGGGGGAGAATTCGCTGCACGCCGGGGGGTTGCTTCGTCTCACGGCGGGATCGCCCCTTGCGGAACGCCTGGGAGACTCCCAAACCAGCAAGAGTCTCGAGGCAACAGATAAAGAGAAAAGCCCTGCTCTTCCCGTGCGGCGCGTGGTAGCCCTGCCAAACCCATGCAAGTCGCGATGGAACCTTCTTTGCGACGGCAGGATGGAACCGAGATGACGCCATGGGCACAGCGCAACCGGGGAGAGCAGGGATGACCGCTATTCATCATTGAGAAGGGGGTTATCTCCATGGCCACAATCCTGGCATCCTACACAGACAAAGCAGCATTCCAACCAGAGAAATTCACCCCGGCAGTCGTTGCCCAGAACGACCGCGTGAAGGTCATCATCGCTTCTTTCGAGCCGGGGCAATTCATCCCTATGCATCGTCCCGGAGTAGATCTTGCTCTCACCGTCCTCGAAGGAGAAGGGACAATGGTTGCCGGGTCGGAGGAGACCGAGATCAGGGCAGGAGCCGTGGCTTTCGTCGAAGCTGGGGAAGCGCGTGGGATCCTGGCCAAGACTCGACTCGTGATCCTGCACGTGGTCACTCCGCCACCAACTGAAGCCGACCATGCCGAAGTGATGGCAGGTCTGCAACGAGGGACGTGGAAGTGAGTTTGTTTTCCTTTCCGCTTGACCCGCGTTCTGAATCCTAAGTGACTGTCCAAGAATAACGCCGCGTTTTTTCTGTTGTGAGACAGTTGCACTGTCGAACCCCGTAGGCTACCGGGTTCGACAGTGCAACTGTCTCACAACAGCGCCCTTGTATACGAAAACGCGGAGTTGTTCTTGGACAGCCGCTAAAGCAAAATGGGCCTTCCATTAGAGGCAGATTTCATCGCCGCAAGAGTTACGGCCAGTGACTTGGCACCGTCTTCGTACGTGCAGCGGATCTTGGCGGGGTCCCTGGACCTCACTGCGTTGACGAAAATCTGGTCTTCGGCGAGAGTGGGGTTGTTCGTTGGGTTGAAGACCTCTGTCCTCGCGGGTGTGGTGATCGTCAACCGTGCACCATCGATGTGAAGCATGAGGTCCTTGGCGAACACCCGCAAACCCACCTCAAACCCCTGGGACAAAATGCAGGTGGTGGAGATCGTGCCAATCGCTCCGCTCTTGAACTCAAGGGCGGCTGTCCCAACGTCGGGAACGTTCAGGTTGGGAATTTCCCTCAGAGCTCGCAGCGCCGTGTAGGCGGATACGCTCTTCACATCTCCCGCGAGATACCGGGCGAGGTCGAAGATGTGGGTGCACTGCTCGACAAACTGTCCGCCTGATTGTTCGAGTCGTCTCCACCATGCGACCCCGGGCATCCCCCCCATCCAGTAGCCGATCACCATGGCGATTTCCCGATCCTTCAGCACCTTGAGGGCTTCGTCCGTTGCGCTGAGATAGCGCCAGTGGTAGCCCACCGAGTTGATCACCCCAGCTTTCTCGATCTCCGTTAACACCTTACGGGATTGCTCATTGTTGATATTGACCGGTTTCTCCACGAACAGGTGTTTTCCCGCTCGCACTGAGTCGACCTCAAGGGAGCCATGGGCGTGCGGGGTGACACAGACATAGACCGCGTCAATCTCGGCTTCCTTCAGCATCTTTCCGTGGTTGACGTAGGCGGCGCCCCCGAATTGCGCGGCAGTCGACTCAGCGCGGGTCGAGTCGACGTCGCAAAAAGCCACCATCTTGGCCTCCTTCACGCTCGCCAGACTGCGCATGTGCGCCTGGGCCATGCCGCCACATCCAATAAAACCTATTCTTACAGCCATGCTATTTCTCTCCTTGTTTGTACTTTGTACGAAGATCGTTGACATGCCGCCTTTCATCGGGTTCCCACAGAGACGGCTTGCCGAACAGACTACTATACTCGTCGCCGTTGAAGACACGGCATTCGTCTGAAGTGACGAGTATAATCAATTATTTCGTTTCACAACGAGGATCGTGAGATCGTCGCTGCGTTCTGCCGACTCAAACTCATCCACGCGACGCAACAGCGTTTCCGCCAGCGAGGAGGCTGAAAGCCAGCGACTTCTCTGCAACACATCCCCCAGTCGCTCCTCACCGAACTCCTCCCCTTCGCCATTTCTCGCGTGGTTGACGCCGTCGGTATAGAACACGAGGACGTCCCCCGGTTCCCAGGGCAAGGTAACGGTCTCGTACTCCGCCTTGTCATCGACACCCAGAGGGATGCCTCCGGCAGGAAGAAGATAGCAGCGCGGGTTGGTTTGCGCGCAATGAAGGGGAGGTGGGTGGCCCGCGATGCAAAGCTCCACGGTGTCCGATCGCAGATCGAACAATGCGTAGCAGATCGCTATGAACATGTCAGGTTGGAGGTCCTCGTAAACCATGGCATTGAGGTGGGTGACTACAGCCGCGGCGTTATGGTAGATTGGCGACACGGCGCGCAGGGCGTATTTGAGCAGCGGAAGTCGGATCTGGGCCCGAATGCTCTTACCCGCCACATCGGCCACGCACACGCCGAACTTTGCATCATTCAAGCGGATCAGGTCGTAGTAGTCTCCCCCTCCAACTATCCTCGCGAGCCTCGTCATGGCTGAGACCTCGACTCCCTCCACTTCAGGGAGATGCCCGGGCAGCAGCAGCTTCTGAATGTCTCTCGACATGCTCATCTCCCGCTCATAGTCGGAAAGCAGGAGTTGTGTCTCAATCCGGCGATTGCGTTCCCACTCCTGAGCCTCTGCGACATACCCGCTCAGTAGAGCGACAAGGTAAAGGAAGGGGATGTGCAAAGTCAGGCTGGCTTGCACCGCGCTCAAAGGATCAGGCGAGCTGGTCACGTAGACAAGAACATAGAGGAAACTCGCAAAGCTGGCAGTTAGAACGCTGCCCATAACTTTGAACCAGATGGCAGAGACGATAGTGACCAGATCATACAGGGGGAAAAGGTCGCGCTTCTCGCCCATGCTGATGCTGATCCACACGGTTACGAAGCACAAGTCCATCATGATCATCGTCTGCCGCCGGAAGGGCAAGTCGATCTGGCGCAGGTAAGTAAGCGCGGTGAGGAGATTGTAGACGGCAGCAAGGATAATCAGAACGTAGGCGTCCGTGCTCATGGCCTGAGGCACGGCGTGGGAGTAGAGGGCAAACCTCGGCGTTACTACCACAAGGATGATCATCAACGCGCGGAATATCGAGACGACGATCTCCGACTCGTTCTGCTCGTGGTATTCGCTGAGTGTGGCCCCGGACTCCCGAGCGCCTCCCAGTTTTAGCATTCCGCCCCTCCCCTATCTCTACTTTCGTCAAGGGGACGCCGAATCCCTCCAAAGAGGAATCTTGTTTTACACATGCCCGGAAGAGCAAGAGGGGCCGGCGGACCCAGCTTGCCGACCAAGCGGAATCTGAAGATAGGGGAATCTGACCTCAAGCCGTTGCCGACCTCGTAAGAAGCGAGGCAGCGATTTTAGCGTTTTCCATCGCACCCTCCCGTAAGGTCCCCAACCTTCCTTCCAGAATCTTCTTGAGGTTGCCGAGTGAGCTGAGGGCCGCAAGGATTGCGGACTCCAACCCTCCGCCTGCCTGCTCCCATGCGACTACCGGCTGGCCCAGGGGTTGACAAAGGCTTGCCACCTTGGGATCGTATCCAAGAGCCACCATGGGTACAGTTTGGGCGGCGGCAAAAATCAGGGCGTGCAGGCGCATTGCCACCACCAGATTCAACTGTCCGGTGAGGGCCAGGAGGTCCTGAGGTGTGAGCGACTTCTCGATCATGGATTCGCTCCCGAGTTGAGTTGAGATGTCCCGCATCGCTTCACGATCTTGAGGAAACTGCATCGGCAGGAACAGGTACCTGCATCCCGTCTTCGCTCTAACGTTGCGCAGGACAGTCGCGATCTCACCACTGATCTCGCGCATGCCCTGCCACGGGCGAAGTGCGATTCCAATAAGTGGACCTTCCCCTCGTGGCAATCCAACTTCGTTCAGCAAGCCTGTAGGCGCTTCCGCCCGCCTCACCTCCAGGCAAAAGGCCGGGTCCGCGGTGACGTAGACCGGAGGATGGCACACCCCAAGTGTCCTCAGAGCTTCTGCCGAGTCGGCATCGCGCACAGTAACCACTGACACGCGGTTCAGGTAACGCCGTGCGAGGACCCGGTTGACCGGTCTTCTGAGCGGGCCGAAGCCCTGCGCATAGATCATGACCGGCTTGTGCAGACTAAGTCCGAGGCGGAGGAGGTTCAGATAGTAGAGCGGAGATAGCGCACTGGTCACGTCCTGCAACAAACTGCCTCCTCCGCTGATGAACAAGTCACAATCCCGGATCACTTCGCTAACGATCCCAAGGCGGCTGCGGTCCACGGAGTCGATGCCATGTTGCCGGGCAGTTGCCTCTGGGTTGGCGGACAGCGCGATGATCCGCACTCCCGGGACCAACTGCCGCAATGAGGAAACCATGCCGGCCAGAACGGCCTCGTCTCCTGCGTTGCTGAAGCCATAGTACCCTGAAATCACCAGGGCGGGACCTGTGTACGAAGAACCGTGTGCCATCATCATCGTTGACAAAGCGAGAGGCCGCCGCGGTCAGCTCTCACGAGAATTTCGGTGTTTACGCGAAGATATCCAGTAGAGTACGCCTCCCAGAAGGATGCCGAGCCACAGGCCGTTGAGCGTTCGGAAGGCGGAGAGAGTCAACGGAGTGTGAACGTGACAAAACGTGTTCAGCATCGACGTTTGCCCAACCAAGCCAAGGAGGGCAAGTGGTACCAGCCAGTAACGGTACCCTTTCATCGATAAGGCTGCCGCCAGCAGGAATGCCGGGTGCCCGATCAGAAACTCCTTCGTTCGAGGGCGAGCAATGAGTAGATGCTCCAGGAGAGAACGAAGCTTCAGCTCGAGAGGAGACACTTCGACTCCAGGCTCATTGCCGGTCCGCGCAAGCCACAGCACTGCGAACATGAGTCCCATGATCCCCAGTGTCGCAAAGCGCACGAGAACTGGCTGGCACAGGAACTTATCCACCTGGGAACGGGCGGTCTGCCACCTCTCTCTCCAGGCGTTCCCTCGTGTTGACAGTAGGTCGGTGACAACCAGGCAGGAGGCAACCATCAACGGCACAGCCTGAGACAGCTTGATTCCGGCAAACTGATCCGTCTTTACCATGAACCGCACGTCGGCAAGAAGCCCAACGATCATGGCCGCCCCCGCCAGCGTCACCCCCGAGCACTTCAAGAGGCAGATCACTCCCCTCCCGAAGGGAGAGCCCTCGCCCGGCCCATCGCGCTTCCCTGCTTTGTCATGCAGGGCCACGTCAATGCCACAAAGGCAATACCCGAGAGAAGGAAAAATGCAGGAGGAGGCGAGAGCAATCACTTTCACGAACATTGTGGGGGCCACTGCGAGACCACCGCAGGCGACCACGAAGCCCCCCAGTAGGAGTATGGTCGCCCACTTAACCGGCAGCGTCACCAACTCGTCCAACAACCACAGCGCGGCGCCCACCACTCCCAAGGCGATGAGTGCGAGAAGAACCGGCGTGGCATGGAATTCCTCGAACGGGTGGGCCGGGGCGAGTCGATACCCGCCTTGCCGGAGGCCAATTCCCAAAGAGTGAATATATTCGCGGTTATCCTCCACTGCGTCCTTCTTCATCTGGGGAAAGAGGCGCACATAGCAAAGACGCACATTCCTCTCACGAGCGGCTCTCACAAACCGCTCCACCGCGTCCGCTGGCGACAACCGAGTCATCTCTATCGCGCTGATGCTGTGGACCCGAATGATCCGGGAATGCAGGGCCTCGGCGAGATTCGTGTCACCTCGCTGCTTGGCGAACTCCACGCTGCCGTAAGTCACGCCGTACTTCCTCATCGACTCAGCAGTATATTCCAGCAGGTCCTTGAAGCCCGCTATCTCGTCCGAGGCGAAGACTGCGTTCTTGACGTTCTGGGCTTGGAGGTCGCGCAACATGGCATTGATGGCGCTTTTTTTGGCAGAGGGGTAGTTGTAGAGACGACCGACCACCTCGACCCCTGCTTCCCGCGCCAGAAGAACTTCATCAGCCGGCACGCCCAGGCCAATCAAATCCACGAGCTCCTTGCTCCCCGGAAGACCGATGATCACAAGGCTCGATTTCGCCTCGCGGTATACCGTATGGGGAGTGATCGGGAGCTTCTCGGGCAGTAAGCGTAGAACCTTGTCGCACACTTCCTGAGAAGAAGTAACGAGGAACAAGTCATCGCCCTTGTCGAGGGCCTTGTCACTCGAAACCTGGGGAAACGTCGCACGGAGCAGGTCGCGGGTCAACAGAGCGATTCTTCCCTTGTCCCGCAACGACGCGAGAGTCTCCTCGCTGATTGCGACTGAGGTCGCTCCGGCCTCATGAAATCGACGCAACAGGGATAGGAGACCAACACCTGAACCTTCCGACAGGGCCCGCAACTCGTCCATGTCGAGAACCAAACCAACGGCCCGATTGCGGGCTTCAACACGCCACCTCTGAACACCGATAAACAGGGAGCAGGAAAGGGCGATGGCCGTTAGTATGATGTATAGGGGTCGTAAGCTCAACGAGGTCCGGTAGGCTCCCTGTTTGCAGTTAGGTGGGTGTGATCCTTCGCTCCGGTCCGTACTGGATCGCTCCGCTCGCGCGCAGGAACTGCTTGACTGCTTCGACCATCGTAAGGTTCATTCGGGTGATCTTCGGATTCGGGCCGACGATCTTGAAGTAGCCAAGTCCGCCCCGCCCGAGGGTCGTGCTTGTCGCCACCCTGTAGGTTCTGGACGGATCCAGTGCTGCCCCTACCCCGGAAGTCGTCTCGATTTTCACGACCCGGCTTTCAGCGGCCCGACGTGGATCAAACGTGATCTTGAGTCCCGACACGTGCAGAAAGCCGTCGTTGGGCGTAGGGTAAACGCTCAGGCTCCGCTCTAACATGCGACGTACCACTTCGCCGCTCAACTCCGCAACGACGAGTTTGTCCTCCGGGAAGTTGAACAAACTCTTCAATTGGTCAGACGAGATGTCTCCCGGGTTCAAGCTTCCCGGAACGAAAGAGCTGGCGTTAATCACCGCAAGGTCGGCCTTTGTGGCGCTTCGCAAGGCGTCAGTCACCA
>JACQGJ010000721.1 GCA_016199605.1 Armatimonadota bacterium
GCTGGCGCCCCTGTGCCGTGCCAGTTCACTGAGGTGCGCCGAGACGGTGGGAGCGAAGGAGCCGCCCACACCGCGGTCCTCGGTCTTCCCGACAACTACCCGAACGCAGAAGTTGTGCTGGACGGGAAGTCCGAGGAAGTCACGCGAACGTCCAACGCGCTTCGAGTCCAGTTCCCTGCGGGATACAGGAGGTTCTCGCTTCGAACGAAGTGAAGTCACTTATGCTTCAACATCGTTAATTCCTGCCGTGTTCAAGAAATCACGTACATCGCGGAAGCGCGATCGCCTAAGCTTCGGTCAAGAGACGCAGGTATTCGTCTCGCGAAATCCCGGCAGTCTTGAGGTTGTTGCGGTTGATTGCCACAGGGACTTCGTCGTAGTTAGGAATAACAACCGGGCGGGCCGACGACCAAGTTCTACTGCCGAGGCTGCACCGGGGAGCTTGTGGTCGGGGAAAGCCTACATGCGGTCCCGGTCAGGTGCAGCGCCTGGTTCGGCGGCTTCCCAGGGGCGGCGCGCTAACCGGTCCGCGCTGGCCGGCCCGGCGACCAGCCGCATCACCCCGTGCCCCAGGACCACGATTACGACATAGGTCGCGGAGACCGCAAGAACGGGTGCGACCCCCGGCCCGTAGGCGCCCCACTCGGGGAACCGCGCCATGTACCAGTAGTCCCGCGGCGGGCCGATGACCGCTGCGGCGATCACGACCACCGCCAGCCCGCGCCAGCCGAACCGGCGGGCGATCCGCCAGGTGATGAGGTAGAGGTACGCACACAGGGCGAAGTCGATCCCCAGGACCGTCAGGAAGTACGGCTCCCAGGTGATCGCCATGTGCCACCACCCCACCTCCTCGCCGAGGACGTTGATGCCCAACGCCACCGCACCGATGGCTACCCCGCCGGCCAGGGCCCCCGCGATGCGCCGCGCCGTCGCGCGCGTGAGGACGGCGACGACGACCAAGACGACCAGGCCGATGCCGTTGAACAAATGGAGCTGCTGCGTAGTCATGCGCCCTCCGCCGCCGAACGGCCAGTTTCAGCCGCGCGTCGGTGAACCAACGACTCCTTCGCGGGGAATACCTGCAAGAAAACCCAAAACTCCGCGAAGGCGAGGCGTAGCCACGTCGGCTGCAAACAGTGTTGGGCCGCGCTTGGTATAGTGGCCACGCCCACACCGGATTTACCGCAAGAACAGGCCTGTAGATATATCGTCAATGCACTCCGAGGGACGGGCAACATGGACTCCTTGAACATTGCCGACGGACTCGCCCTTTCGGCGCGTCCTGCTAATGACATTTCTGTCATTCGTCAGGAACCATGACGCTTGTAGGGCGGTGGCTTCAGCAAGATGCCATCTATCTGCTGTGTCCTTCAATTTCAGTGGGCGAAGCGAGCGTTCGATGGAGGCGATCTTCGCTCCATTTGCTTCTACGAACTCTTGCCATGCGGAATCCTGCCAAGTCCGCACTAACATGCCATAGACCCTTCGCTGATTTGGCGTTGGTTTGCCTTTGAGTAATTCCTTTATCAGATGGGTCGGGGCTGCAACTTCCCATCCTTCTCCAATCTGTTCAAGCTCGACAAGTGTGCGGAGTGCTTTCAGTTCCTTTAGCAGTTTGGCGTCGCCTGTTGGCGGGGTTGTGCCATCTCCGAAAATGAAATCTTCATAGTCTGCACAGTATTGAACTATGTTTGCATCAAGATAGATCAGCATGAAGTTCTGTCAAAAACCGATTACCGTGTTGCCTGAAGGAATTATCTTGCATAAACAAGCGGTCTAACGACCAAGCTCAGCCGCCGCGGCCTTCGCTGAGCTGAAGAACTCGGAAACGCAAAATGGGCCGCGGTCGGCTGCAGCACCTGGTTCGGCGGCGCTCGCGATGCAAACGCTACATGGCGCCGCGCTCACGTGCAGGGCATGGTTCGACGGCTGCGCCCCAAGCCTCCTGTATCGCTGCCTGGAGGTACCGCGGCAGTTCCTTTACGCCGAGATTCCGTAGCCGACCCATTGAGCCCTTAAGGTCCAACTCCGATTGCTTGTTGCATGTACGCCGGTGCGCCGTGACGATGTTCTTCTCAGAATCGAGGAAGTCCGGCGTCATGCCCAGGTCGATCACGCCCACATCGAAACCTATGATGTGGGCGTTTTGCAGCGGGTTCTCAGACGATCCCGGCAGGCCGCACACCTGGCAGACTGCGGCTTTGGAGGTCCGAATGTACCTCACCGGCTTTCGTTTACAGTAGGTGAGCCACTCAGGTCCATCGAGAAACATCCGACCACCGAAGCCGACGGTCCGTTGCACACGCGACATCTTGTGATTACCATGCGTCCCAAGACGCCGAACAATGATTAGACTGATCCGCATAAGATGCGAAGTTCTGTTTCCTATCCGTTAAACACGCCATTGGAGCGATTGCCCAAGAAGCGATAAACCATTTATACACATTTGGGTGCGCCTTTTCTTCTGGTTTCTTACGACATCTTATACGGATCGGCATAGACCAACCTCCTTGAATTGGCTCGAACCCCTTCAACGGATTACGAACGCCATCCACTCCACCCATCTGGCGCAATTTGGCTGTCCAGGGCGATCAAGTCTTCTTCTGTCATTCCATGGTACTGCAGTTCCATCTTCCTCTTAGAACAACGAATCGAGGTCTCTGTATCCGCTGAGCACGCGCACGACTTCCACACGTTCCTCTTCGACGCGGTAGAAGAGGAGATACCGTCCCACCGGAAAACTCCTCAAGCCCGGCAGCAACTCGTCGCGCTGCCTTCCCGTTTTTGGCGCTTCGGCTAATCGTTGACATTGCTGGTACAGTCGATCCACAAAACGATCCGCCGCCGCAATGGTATCCCGGGCAATATAGGCCCAAATGTCGGTCAGATCGGAAACCGCCTGGTCAGAGATGATGAGTTTCATCATTTCAACCTGCTCGAATACCGATCTTCTTACGTCCTGCCTTTTTGACGTCTGCAATCAACTTCGGAGTTAGCGGTCTGCTCAATCCGTGATCGAGTTGCTCGACCCCCAACGCCAATTCTTCACGAAGGTCCTCCACCATGCGCTGCCGCAGTTCATCTCGCTCGCGGAGCAGCCTCAGACTGTCCCGTATCACCTCGCTGCCCGACTCGTACAAACCACTGGTGACTTTTTGGCTAATCCAGGATTCAAGCTCTGGCGTTAATGATACCCGCATTCCTGCCTCCTTCTTAGAGTGCCGATCTCACCGCGCTCAAAATATCACGTAGAACGCCGAATGACAACTCTCACCTTGAGGGCACACGGAGTAATGCACGAGCACTGCCCCCGTGGTCAGACTGAACCAAAGGATTCTGACCACTGGGTCGCATGGCAGTAAATCAAACCAATCCCAGGACGGAAAGCTCTCCCCTTACCCTTCCCTCTGGAACTTCGCCTGGTCGATGGGCGTCCGCTTCCGTCTTCGTTGAGTTCCTCTTCGGTTGCCACGCCGGGGCCGGGGGTGGTGACGCTGAGGCTCACGGTGAAGAGACCATCCCATTTCGATGCGTCCGAATCGAGAAGGGTCTCGATCTCGTCCTCCCGCGCCGCATCCAGAACCGCTTTGATTTCGGTTTCCGACATCACTGCCTCCTCAAAACAAGTGATGGGAAGGTTAGGGCACCGTTGACTTCGGCATATCTGTGTCTGAAATGGATAACGTCGAGCTAAGGCGCTGAGACCCATCCCCGCCATCATACTCACTGTGGTGATTTTATCAAGTACAAATTGTGGAGATCTTTCAACCGCCTCGCAAAGACCAGGGCTTTCCCATCGGGGCTCCACGCGGGCTCCCCGTTGCTCAGACCATCGAAGGTCACCCGGATTCTGCTCCGACCGTCAATACCGATGAGGAAGAGATCGCTCGCGGGTTGCATCGGCATGGAAGCATAGGCGATCCGGCCTCCGGCGGGTGACAGTGACGGGTCGAAGACTCCGCCGAGGTTGCGGCCTTCAGCCGTAAGTTGCTTGCCCTGGAAGAAGAGGCAGCTTTGGTTCCTGTCGTCGCTTGCGATGTAGGCGCAGGCGTTCTGTGTTCCCGTGGGCTGGCCGGCGTTCGAGGGGCCAAACCATTCAGGCGCTTTCATCCCGGTGGAATCGAGACAAAGTAAGCCCTGCCGTCCTTCGCCCTGTGCCTGACACAGGATTGAGCCCGTGTTCCTGTCCCAGGTCGGTGACTCGGTTCGAGCGAACCCGGGTGGACTCACCCGTCGTCGGTTCGCCCCGTCGTCGTTCATGACCCACACACCCATGCTCTTGCCCTCACGAACAACGAACGCGATGAGGTCACCATAGCCGGGACTCCAGGCGGGTTGCTCCCCGGAGCCGAGGCTCACAGGCTGTCCGCCGGTGGCGCGGACCTTCCAGAGAGTTCGGAGTCCGTTCTCCTCACGCTGGTAGGCAATCCAGGCGCCATCCGGAGACCACGAGGGCGAGCTACCCCCCTCCGAGGTCAAGGGCTGGGGCGTGTTCGGTACCGCCTCGGTGTCGAGATAGCCTTCCGGCTTGATGGTTCCCGTCGCGTCCCAGGTGACGCTGAACCGTTCACTGTCGCCTGGTCTCATTTCTCGACCGAGTTGGAAAACAAGTCGGTGGTTTTGGAGGTAGAGAGCGTTGAAACCGCTTATGGTCCACGATACATCCATTGTGCCGTGGGGCCAAGACAGAGTCATCGCCCCACTTTCTCGAAGCTGTGGGCTTGCCACGGCTCGCACCAGGCCGGCGAGCTCGTCTCCTTTCAGTTTGAAGGTTGTCTGCTTGAAGGCTGGTGCATACCAGAGGAATCCGTAATCTCCGAAGACGAGGTAAGGCTTCTGCTGATTCGCTTCCTGCCGAGTGGCCAGGTCGCCGGTGACCGTCCATGTCGTGTCAACCTGTAGTCGGTCACCTTGCGCAGTAAGCTTCTGCTGCCAACGCATCACCTCCGGCCAACTGCAGTCGGCAAGGAGGACCGTCTTCTCTGGTGTTTCTTGACAGGAGTAGTCACAGCGCCAATTGGGGTAGCCATGGCCGGTGAGGGCGCTCTTCCAGTTGTCGGTCGCGAAGCCGATGTAGTTATACTCGGTCAAGGGAAATTCATCGAAGAGCAGTTGGAAACGGCCCACGGGATCGAAGTGTAGAGACCAGCGGGAATTGAGGATCTGCCAGGTCACAGGGTCGCTCAAGGTTGCGAGTCGCCCGATCTCTTGACTGCGTGGAAGGGGCGGGCCGGGTACGAGCACTCCCTGATTCCACACCCCCGGCCATCCCCACGCCTCGTCAGCCACGTCCCGGGCCCAGTCGAGTTTGCTCTTGCGTGCTCCCGGCGTGTCCGCGTCGTTCATCGCCGCGTCGAGACCAACAGTCTGACCCGGTGATAGACTGGCTATGTGCAGCGACGCAAGAGGAACCTTCGCCTCGAGAGTGTAGCCGGTTCCGTCTGCCCAGGGCTTTGCCTCGACTACCGGCTCGAATCGTCGAGCGCCTTCGCCGCCCGCCCAGTAGCCGTGAGGCGCGACCCCTTCTCCTCCCGGGCAGAACAGCCACTGGTAATCGGTCTTGGCGTACTCTTTCGCGCGTGATGGTCCGCCGAAACCGAGGTAGAGTTCGACGGTGTCGTTGAAATGAATGCTCGCCCCCTGCTGGCAGGTGAACGGTTTGTCGTCGCGGATTTCCGCCGCGAGGTACACCGCGTCCGGTGCCCAGGCCACTTTCATGAAGCCGCTCAGGTCCGCTCGCCCCTGCCACGCTGATCCTCCGTGAGTTTGGTCGATGGTCACGCGCTGTTCGGGGAAGCCCATCTCGATGGAGGGGTAATCTGACCACTCGCTTGTGTCGCCGTCTATCTTGAAATCCTGGCGTGCTCGATGGAGGGGATAATTCCGTCGTTGCCGCTCAGGAAGGAGATTTTCCTCGTGCGTCGCGGCTTTCTTCCCGGCTTCTTCGGCGAGTCGCGCTCGTTCCTGCGCCCGTTGCTGCGCCTGTGCCTCGAAGGTAGCGCGGTCGAGGTCGGCGGCGTCGGGTGAGGTGGTGATCCCGACTCCATGGGGTTTGGATAGGTTCCAGGCCACTCGCTGAACGAAATCGTAACCCGCCTTGCCGAGGGCGCGCTGGCCCCAGCCGACCTCCACCGGTTCTCTCCGAGTGATGGCACCGACTTCCGTTTCGAGTCGAGCTCTATACTTACCCGGCTCGGCGAGCACGATCCAGGCTCGACCATCTGCGTCCGTCCTTGCCCCAAGGCTGGGGCTGGTTGGGTTCGTCGGTATCAGCAGAACATCGCGGTGTGGCACTGGTTTACCGTCGCGGGAGACGGTCACAATCACTTCAGGGCGTTTGCGGCGCGGCAACGATGGCAGCGATGTTCCATACTTCGCGAACCCCTCGCGCACCCAGTCGTAAAGGATGTTGCAGCGGTAGGCGGGAAGGGAGGAGTCCCACCATTGCAGATGGTTGTAAACGACCGCGGGACCGATAGCAGGAGTCTTGAAATCAGGGCCGGACAGCGCTGGCCAGGTCACCGGCACGCCGTTCAGCTTTTTGTCGAAAGGCATGTCGTGCAGAGGGCTGAACAGGTAGTCGGTCTCGCTGTGCGGCCCTTCCAGACCGTAGCTGTTCACGATGAAGAGGAAGAGGGCGTCGGCGCCAAGGGCTATGTGGTCGCGGATCGCTTCTTCCCAGAAGGGGTGGAATCCTTCTCGGTAGACCTCGAAGGCGTGCTTCTTCTGTTCGGGCGATCCACACGGCAAGCCCCAACTGATTTCTGTCGAACGGAGGCTCGCAGCTTCACTGTTGACGACAGGCACTTTGCCGTTAAAGCCAAAGTTCTTCAGCATGGCCTGCACGTCGCGAATCATCGGGCTCCCGTATGGATGCAGATCGAAAGTGTCGGGGTCCCAGTCGATGCCGTATTCGTGTGTAAGCCCAAGCCACGGGCTGCCTGCATTGGTAACGACCCGCGACGGATCTTCCTCCTTGCAGATTTCGTGGAGACGCTTCAACATGCGCATTCCATCCACCGGTGGGTTCGGGTAGGCTTGCGATCCCGCCTCATTGTTGGTTTCCCAAAGGACGATACTCGGATGGTTGCGATGGGTACGGAGGTATTCCCGTTGCAGTTGCTCGGCAACGGGGGTAGCGGTTTCCGCCTTCGCCTTTCTGGGATCTCCGAAGCAGCAGCTTGTCTGCAGCAGAACGCCCATCTCGTCTGCAACCTCAAACCATTGCGGCGGCGCGGCCGACCAGCCAAGGCGAAAGCAGTTGAGGTTGCCGGTCCATCCGGCTTCGAGCATCTTCTCCGGGAAGAAACGGTTCGGGTAGGACCAGATCGCTCGTTCGTGGCCGCTCGTGTCGCCTTGAAGGAAGATCGGCTTGCCGTTGAACCGAAAGTCCGGCCCGTCGATCCAGAACTCACGGAAGCCAAACCTGTCTGTGCGGGGGTCCCGGTGTGGGCCAGCCGCCGTGGTGGTCCGCAACGTGTAGAGCGCAGGTTCGCCATAGGGAGCGAATCCCCACAGTCTGGGATTTGGCCAGGAGGTTTGGGCCGCAACCTCTAAGATTGACGAGGGTTGAACGGTGACGGCACGCGACGGGAGCTTCAGTTGCAGCACACCGTCGAGAAACACGTCGTGATTGAGGCGCGCTCTTTGCGGTCGGGGTGAATCGTTCCTCACCCACGACCGCACCGTGATCGTTTTCTGCCGCACCGAGGTGAGGATGAACACTTCCTCGACGCGAACGGAGGCCACGGACTCCAGCCACACGTCCCCCGTCAGACCCGTACCTCGCTCCGTCGCATAATCAACCGCCAGTCCTGCCAACGCTTTGGCTTCGGGCCGGGTCGAATACCGATCGTGCCCTTCCACGTAGACCGCGAGATCATTCCACACGCCCGGTTTCGCAAGACTCGTCACGTCGAGGGTAAAGGGAGTCATGGCGCAGACGTGCGCCCCGACAACGTGGCCGTTGAGAAACACCCGAGCGTAGAAGGAGACCGACGCGAACCGCAGACGGATACGTCTCCCGTTGTTCCACGCGCCGGGAAGGAGGATCTTTGTGCGATACCACCCGGCGTCGGTTCCCGCGCGCAGGTCGCACTCCCAGTCGTACCAGCCGTCGAACTTGCCCGGCACTCGAGTTTGGACGTAGCCCCGGTCCGGGACCGCGTTCTCCTCTCCGCCGGCATGGAACAACCACTCGCCATTCAAGCAGAGGGACTCGCGTGGGCTCCCCTCCGCGACGGCGAACTGTCCGACCATTAGCGAGGTGATGAGTAGTCGAAGCAGAAGGACATTGGCACGCATATTGCCGGCACCACCAACCGCCGGGTTCAACCCACCCGGTCCCTTCATCTCAATGGGTCGCCCCGTGTGTCATGCACGATCCGGCGAACTCGCAGAGTTCGAGTTGCCCGCCTACTCGACCTCCAGGCACGGCACCGGGAGCTCCAAGCGCTGGTTGCCGCGCAGAACGTTCAGCGTCACCGTGTCGCCCACATTGAAAGTGAGACGGCAGTGCGCATGGAACTGGCGGGTCGTCATGGAGGGCAGTTGAACGCCGTTGAGGCCCACGATGACATCGTTCATCCTCAGGTCCCCGCGGGTCTTGGCCCAGGCAGCGCCCGGGAAGAAGAACGTAACCCTCAAGGCCATCTTGTCGCGGGGAAGGCCCAGTTGTTCTTTCTGCCCCTCGCTCAGGTGCTCTCCCCAGATTCCAATGGCGGGAGGGATTTCGCCTTGCGAGGCTCGCCAGCTTATGTCCGTCTTCCTCCAGCCGCGCGGAAGGCGCAGCGTCATCGCAGGCAGACTCCGACCTTTGCGCAGGACTCGAACCTGAACCGATCCGGGATCGGAGACCGAGTTCAAGGCGAACTGAAAGTCAGCAGTGGTCAGTACCGGTGTGTCGCCCGCTCGCGTGACAACGTCGCCCGGCTGCACTCCGGCTTTCGCTGCCGGCGACTCAGGGGACACGGACTGCACAACGTTGTTCGCGTCCACCCGGAGGGTCACCCCCACGTTCTCGGGCAGCGGATACTGGAACAGCATGTCCTTGGTGAACTTGCCTTCCTTCCGCAGTTGCTTGAACCGGAAGTTGTTGGCAAAGTGACAGTGGGCGCATTCACCGCGGGCTGCCTTGCTCTCGGAGAACGCGGGAATGTTGTCGAGGGTGAATAGGGGTTGCTTCCGGGGCTGCTTCGCAAGGCCCTTCTGGTGCAGGGCGAGAACGTCGCCCATAGCCTTCTTCAGCCCGGCCAAGGACATTCGCGAGGAAGTGCTCGTCCAATCCATCGTGCCAAAGCGGGAGTAGGTATAGCCGTTGGCGTTCATCATCAGGATAGTGAAAGTCAGGTCGTAGTCGAACTTGAAGTAGTTCATGTCTACGCCCTTGAAGTTAACGATGCGTACAGTCACGAACTTGCCGAGCAACTGAGAGAGTTCCTTATCATCGGGACGCACAACCTGCGCGTCTAAGCCTTTGCAGGCCACTCAACGCTCTCAGCGGAAAAGTACGAAGAGTGGCTTCCCGCTGCGTTGGGCGGACTCCCGCGCGGCGTCAAAGTCGGTCAGCCAGGGGGACATCTCCTCCTTCCACGGGGAGTCATCTGCCATCCCCCGATGTGAGCGCGAACTCGCGAGAAACCCTCCCGCCATACCGATCGACAGCAACAGACTTACATATCTCGCTTTTGCCATAGTGTGTTACCTCCCTTTATTGGTGTGCCATTATACTGACGACGTTCGTTCCAGTCCACCTTTTCCAGCAGGGCCGGAGCGGCGCAAGCCGTGCTGCGACAGGGCTTCACGAAGGCGCATCTCCGTAGTACCCGTCTCCCATCGGCCTTGCGTTCTCCTCCCACCAGCGCCTCACCACCCATGCCTCGACGCGCGCCTCGACCTCCTCCGGGAGGTAAGCAGTCACCGCGATCTTCGCGGTCTTGCCGGACCATTGAGGGCTGAGGCGGACTTTGTAGAGCACCCAGGAGCACCCGGCTTTTTGCGTGTTCCCGAACTGTCGCGCCTCGGGGACCGGGATGAGCTGAAGGTTCTGCTCGCCGAGTCGGGCTACAGCTTGAACGATCTCGGCAACGACGGGGGAGTAGCGCCATTCCGCCTCACCCGCACGCAGCCGAACGGTCACAGCTAAAATCGCTGTTTCACCTGGACTGTTTCCGGGAAGTGCGGACTCGAGAGCCCGAGCGGACTCGAGAGTTCGAGTTGTCCGGAAGGAGTAGGTCTTCTTTCTCAGTCCGAGTTGCTCGAAATGGGGACCCTCGACGAATTGCACGCTCATGCTTTCGTCCAGCGGAGCCTGCTGCAGCCGGAGCGACACGCCCAGGTTGGCAGCGTCTCTTTCGGAGAGAGATCGCTGCGGCCAATTATCGACGCTCCGAGCAGAGGTCGTGACTTCCAGCATGAGGACCTCGAACGGGCGTAACCATACCTTGACGGTATCCCCGGCGCTGAACCGCGAACCGTCGTTACGCAGCAGTCGCCGGCGATCCGGGAAGTGGGACAGGATATGGACCGGCGTTCCAGGTTTTGACTGAAGACCGATTGTGGAGTCAAGTTGCAGCCTGGCTTCGCGCGAGGCGAAGTGAGCGTTGTTGAGAAACAGGAACCCGCGCGACTCCTTGAAATGCGCATAGCCGTAGACCTCGTTCTTCCACGGGTCGCCCAGGATTCTCTTGCGCTGAAGGAATACCGACTCGTTCTTCTTGGCGAAGGAACTGATCCAGGCGAGGAACTCCACCTCCTCGTCGGTTAGGTGGTAGAGGTTGCCCCACAGGTTGGGGAACAGGAGACTTCCCCGCCCGAGGTCCATGACCAGCGCCTCTTTCCACCGCTCCTTGCCCATGAAGTTCCCCCAGCGCGTATCGGCAAGCCAGACCCCCAGACTGTCCTTCGCCAAAGCCGGGATGGTGCGGGCATGCTGCGCATTCTGGTCCTGGGCCAGCGTCACCGAATCACGGTAGTAGAGGGTCGGTGAAGAACTGGTGCCGGAGCCTTCCATGTGCAAGCCTGACTCGAAGATCGCATCCCCGTGCAACGCCCAGAAGGGCGATCTCAATCCCCAGTACCAAAGGATGAAAACGTCCGGCGCTGCCGCTCTTGCGCGGTTCGCTATCTCGATCAAGCTCTCGTGCATCCGCTCGACGGAATACTTGCCCGGCAGGTGACCATGTTCGGTACTGTCGCAGTAGTAGTTTCCCCCATCGAACTTCAGGAATCGGACGTGGTTCTCCTCGAGGTGATACAACACAGCCTTCTGCAGAAGCTTGACGTAGGGCTCACACCCCATGCAGAAGGAACCGTGGAAGTTGGCCCTTGAAGGCACTCCGTTGAGATAGCTCATGGGCGGGGCCTGCTGTCTCTCCCAGGCAGGGGGGTAGTCCCAGCACGACTCCGCTGCCCAACTGGTGGCAAACCAGAGACCCAACTTCATGCCCAGCGCCTTCACGCGTTCCGTGATCTTCTCCGGCCCGTTGGGATAACACGTTGGCTTGAACCGGGTCAAGTCAGAATTGGGATCCACCCATCCCGTGTCCAACGTGAGGTAGTCGAAGCGCACCCCTTTCTTCTGCCACCTCTCCAGCAGGTCCAGCATATCCAGGGCTTGTTCGTCGTCGAGGGTCGGGCAGAGTCCCCACTGGTTGTTGATCCCGAACGGAGTGTAGACGGACAGTGCCTTCTTCTTTCGGACGCTTCTTTCATCGATGTAGGAGATGAAGTGTTCGAGGACCTCGCCCGGCTTTGCCACGCTCACCAAGGCCACGTGGCTCTTGAACCTCGCGCCAGGCTTCATCAGTGTTCCGGGGTAGTGAAACAGACGTACCTGCCCCCGCTCTCCCCGGTTCTCGCCCGAGGGATGCTCAAGGGCAGCGAAGGCTTCCTCTGCGATGAAAAGAGGTTGCCCCTGCCCACCTCCTTCTGTGGAAGCTGCGACATCGAAGCTGTCCAACTCGACATCGAGGAGCAGCCTCTCACTTCCGGTCTTGTTGTGGACCTCGACCCACTTTCTTCGAGTAGGCCCTTCGAGTTGGAAGTGCAGCAGAGCCTCGATCCCAATAGACGGGCTGCTGAGTCGAAAGACCGCCTGAGTACCCTCCAACGGTCTCGCCTCGACGACCTCGAAGTCGTCGGCGCGAACCAATGGCTCCTGGACCCGATCTGTGGTTGCCGAGAAGTTGAGAGCGACCTCCTGAGCTTCGGAGAGAGCAAAGGTGTGTCCCGACAGCTTGTTGCTCAGGCTCACGCTTCTGAGCTTGCCGTCTCTCCAATCGAGACACCAGGCGAGACTCTCGTTTTCGAGAACAAACTCTTGCGTCTGTGGCGGCTTCGCTCTTCTGCTCGTGCTCATATTCCTCTCCCACAACGGCAATCGGTCAGCGCCTGCCCCTTGCCCGGATCTTCTGATTGGAGGTCGGTGTCCGCAGCCAGAGGTCTACATCACCGGCGCTTGCGCAGACGGGTTTCCCATCGAGGGACTCGTACTCCAGGTCGGCGCGCGCCGTCGCCGTCCACCGTCCGTTTGCCCGAAGCGTGAGACTCAGATTGGCCGGTGCTTCAAGCTCGAGGGCAAGGCCAGGTAACTGCAATCTCGACACACCACACAGCAGAACGTTCTTCGGTTTCCCGTCTGCTGTGAAGCAGACCACTGCAAAGTGCCCGTGCATTTCCACGCGCTTTCCGTCGTCGACGAGTTCCATCCTGCGCTCCGGTTCGGGATTATACATCACCACGGTCCTGGAAGTGTCAGTGGCAAACGACAACGCGACGGAACCCTCCGGCTTTGCGGGGAGCAACTCCCTCTGGCGCACTCGGGGTTGCTTCAGGTAGGTGTCGAAGAGGCTGACGAAGGGCGTGGCGTTGTTTCGTCGCCTCGCGAGCACCGTGTGGGTGAAGCCTTCATTCCCCGTCGGCTTTTTCTGCACAGGATAGGTGCGAAGATGATAAATCTCTGTTCCCGGTGAGGGGAGCATGGTCAGGCGGTGAAAAACGGTCTGCTTCCGTTCGGGATAGAAGTCGCCGGTATCATGCGGCGTCCACTTGACCGGGCCGAGGTGAAGCGGCTGACCGGTCCGAGTTTTTTCCGGTCCGAGCTCCCACGTCGCGCTCCACGCCTCCGCCGCGACTGCTTTCTCACAACGGGGATCGCCTCCCATGAGGTACGCGGCAGGCTCGAAGCGCTCCACTGGTTGCACGGGAAGGTCGAAGTCGAGCGTGTATCCGTCGCCGTGGTACAGCCAGTCGTGGACTTGCCCACCCACCACGTCGAAGATGTCCACGATCACATCCTCTACCAGAAGTACTGCCCGACGATAGCGCGTCATTTGCGGATAGATTCGGTCACCCCACACCTCTGTAAACTGGACCTCGGGCGCAGACTGGAAATAGCGAACGCGGGGAATCTCGTCGCCCTGCAACTCGTTTCCCGGCCGCTGCGAGGACATATCAACAGACACCGTGTTGTGGGAATAGGAGGCCTTGCC